>DYJG01000610.1 GCA_020723225.1 Desulfobacca acetoxidans
CGCTTCGCTCTTTCTGCTCAAAGGCCACCGAGCCATCGGGGTGAAATCCTTTTCCCTGTCCGGATCTAAATTCGGCAAGAACACAATCTTCACCCTTATAACGACGTTTCAAGGTTTCTTTTCCCATGATGAATGCAGCAGTTCCTGCACTACCTACTAAAGTAAGTTCATATTCATAAATTCTGGCTATTTCCTCTTTTGGAAAAAGAATATCGCCAGTCAAAAAGAAAGAAATTTCCCCTTCATCAGTCCCCTTCCACAATATTTCAGAAAACCCCCCCGCTTTTGTTATTGCCTCGGCTAAACCTATAGAACTGACATTTGTTAAAAATTTTAAGGCCCTAATGATATTGCTTTTTCCAGCCATATTGGGACCCACTAGGACATTGCGCAAGCCAAGATCAAGAGAAACATCTTTTAGGCTTAAAAAGTTTTGAATTCTTATGCGCTTGATCATAGTGTTTTTCCCTACCAAGATAGTTTTATCAAATTAGCCTCTTATATATAACTTTTCAAAAAATTGCCAGAACTCCGGAAAGGACTTGCCCACGCAGTCCGGGTCCCGGATTTCCGTGCCCGGGGCCTGGAGCCCGGCCACTGCGAAGCTCATGGCGATGCGGTGGTCTTTATAGGTGTCGATCACCGCGGCGTGGGGTTTCCCGCCGGTGATTACCAGGCCGTCCGGGGTTTCCCGGGCGGTGATTCCCATCTTGTGCAGCTCCGCGGCCACCGCGGCCAGGCGGTCGGACTCCTTGTGGCGCAGGTGCGCGGCGCCGGTGATCACCGTCTCACCCTTGGCGAACGCGGCCAGGACCGCCAGGGTGGGGACCAAATCCGGCATGGCGGCCATGTCCACTTCCACTCCCTGCAAGGGGCCGCCCTCCACAGTGAGGCCCTCATCTCCGGAACTCACCCGGCAGCCCAGGCGCTCCAAGACTTTTACGAAGCCCACGTCCCCCTGGCAGGAATCAAAGGATAGATTGGTAATGGTCACCATCCCGCCGGTGAGGGCGGCTGCGGCCCAGAAATAGGAGGCGCTGGACGCGTCCGCTTCGATGGCGTAATCCTGGGGCAGGTAGCGTTGCTCGCCGGGGAGGTGGAAAAAGCGGTAGCCCTTCCGGAAATAAGAGACGCCGAAGTCCCCCAGCACCTCCAGGGTGAGGTCCACGTAAGGTCGGGAGACCAGATCACCGGTGATCTCGATTTCCACGCCCCGGGGGGAAAGGGGAGAAATGAAGAGCAGGGCGGAAAGGTACTGGCTGCTGATGCCTCCGGACAGCCGGGCCTTGCCGCCGGTGAGCCCCCCATGCACAATCACCGGCGGGCAGCCGTCACCCCGTTCGGAATGGGCCTTCACGCCCAGTTGGGCCAGGGCCTCCAGCAACTCCCCCTGGGGCCGTTCACAAAGCCGGGGGCTGCCGGTGAGGCGGTATTCTCCTTGCCCCAAAGCACAGAGTGCGGTGAGAAAACGCATGGAAGTGCCGGAGTTGCCCAGGTAGATGGGGCCGAAGACCGGCTGCCAGCGGCCGCTCGCGCCTTTAACCCGCACGCCGTCTTCCCGCCAGTCGATGTCTGCGCCCAGGCGGTCCAGGGCCTGGGCGGTAAGGCGGGTGTCCTCCGCGTCCAGGGCGTTGGTGAGCAGGCTCTCCCCGTCGGCCAGGCTTGCTGCCACCAAGGCCCGGTGGGTGTAGCTCTTGGACCCGGGGAGGGTGAGGGTGGCGTGGACATTGTTTTGTGGTTCAATCTTTTGGGTCATAGGGTTTGAAAGGTCTTCGGTCTCCCTCTTATTAGAAATTATCCTTCTTCCTCCAAGGCTGCATGCGCAGCCTGGGACATTATTTCCAGAGGAGCGGACTGGCCCGTCCACAGCTCAAACTGGGCCGTGGCCTGGTGGATCAGCATCTGCAGGCCGTCGATGGTGCGCGCGCCATGCATCTGGGCCTCC
>DYJG01000611.1 GCA_020723225.1 Desulfobacca acetoxidans
GAAACCAGAAGCAAATAATTCTTGACTACAAAATTTTTTATTAACTAAACTATAGACACATCCAAATGGTCTAATTATTGAGAGCGCCGGCCCGGCATTAAACAGGGGGAGAAGGGCTGCGGCTTTTGAGGACCGCGTTGAACGCCGCCGGAAAGTGGCGTCCCTGCCTCTTTTTTCTCCCCCCCATTAATAACAAGGAATTGCCTTGTCCGATAATTTTGAATCGTCAAAGACCTGTCAGCTTCTGATCAGGGGACTGCAACGGTTCGCCTGGCCCATCATTGCCGTGGCTTTGGTGTTGGCCGGGCTTTCGGTTTACTACGCCCTCACGCATCTGGCCTTCCGCACCAACCGCAGCGACCTGGTGGCCAGCGAGCAGAAGCTCATCGCCCGCAGCGAGCAACTGGACAAGTCCTTCGGTTCCCATGACGGTTTGATGGTGGTCGCGGAAAACGGCCATCGCAGCAACTCCATCCGCTTTGCCGAGGCCCTGGCCCAGGAGCTGCGCCGTTATCCCAAGGAATTCCCCGAATTTTTCTACCGGCTCGAACCGGACCGGTTTAAGCAATGGGCCTTGCTCTATCTGGAGCCCAAGGAACTGGCGAAACTCAAGGCCAATCTCCTGGAGAACCGCCAGGTCATGGAAGGTCTGGCCGCCAGGGGCAATCTCACCGGGTATTTTCAGGTGGTCAACGGGGAAATCACCCGAAGCATGATCGGCCATCTCTTCACCGAGTTTCTGGAGGAGGGAAAGGGTGAGGAAACGCTGCCGGACCTCTCATTCCTTAACGCCACATTGCGGCAGTTACAGCAGCGCCTGGAAGGGGACCGGAACTACGTCTCCCCCCTCAAGAGCTTCTTCCCGGGGGAGTTGGCCGACCTGTCCCAGGAAGGCTACCTGTTTACCGAAAACGACAAGTACCTGCTCTTCCTGATTACTCCCGAGGAAGACGGCTATGCCACTTCCAGCCGCACCCTGGCGCTGCTCAGGCAGATTGTGGATAAGGTCAAGGCCGGGTTTCCCCATCTCAAGGCCGGGGTGACCGGACCCGCGGCCCTGGAAGCCGATGAGATGACCGGGGCCATGACCGACATCGCCCTGGCCACCTGGCTCTCCCTGATGGGCCAGTTGCTCCTGCTCATCATCTTTTTGCGCAGCTTAAAAAGGCCGCTTTTGGAGTGTGTGGTCCTGGTCACCGGACTCTGCCTGACCTTCGGAGTGGCCACCCTGGTGGTGGGCCATCTCAACCTCCTCTCCATGGTCTTTGCGCCCTTGATGCTGGGTCTCACCATTGATTACGGCATCCATTTCCTCTGCCGTCTGGAGGAGGAACAGAACAGCAGCAAACGCGTTTCCCTGGAGACCCTGGCCTTTTCCCTGCATCGGACCGCGCCCGGGATAACTTACGCGGCGCTGGCTGCGGCCTTTTCTTTCCTGCCCCTGGTTTTCACCGGCTTCAAAGGGCTGGCGGAGATGGGGCAGATTCTCGCCCTGGGCATGTTGATCATGCTGGTGGTGACCCTGGTGGTGCTGCCGGCGTTGGTCATGGTTACGGAAAAGTGCCGCCCCGCGAGTGCGCCCCATGAGAGCCACGCCCCCCGCCCCTTCCTGGCCCTGGCCTGGAAGCGCCCGGGGGTGATTGCGGTCCTGGGTCTGGGGCTGATGGCCCTGGGGGGCTTGAGCTTCACCCAGGTGAAATTCGATCTCAACCCCTTGCACCTCCAGAATCAAAATACGGAATCGGTGGTCTGGGAAATGAAGTTGCTTAAAGATTCCCGGTATTCCACCGCGTATGGGGCCTTGACCGCCAATTCACTGGCGGAGTTGGAGGCCAAATCCCAAAAGTTGAAGGAGCTGCCCACCGTCTCCCACGTGGAGTCGGCCCTGTCTTTCCTCCCCGGCGGGGTGGAGGCCAAGCGGGCCATGCTCCAGGAATTGGG
>DYJG01000612.1 GCA_020723225.1 Desulfobacca acetoxidans
TCCTCTCCGTAGTCTGGACCATGAAGGGGCAGAAGGAAGGCGAACAGGCCAGCCTGTGGGAAATTTGGTACCGTTTTCCCAAGTTTGTTCTGGGCTTCCTGGCGTCTTCCCTCCTGTTCTCCTTTGTCTTGAGCGAACCCACAATCAAGGCCATCAGTAGACCTTTGCAAAACCTGGAGGTCTGGTTCTTCGCCCTGGCCTTCACCAGCATCGGCCTGGAGACCAGGTTCATGGACCTGGCGGCCCTGGGCGGCGGCAAACCGGCCGTGGCCTTCCTGGTGGCCCAGGGATTTAACGTCATCTGGACCCTGATCCTGGCGTACCTCCTGTTCGGGGGGATCCTGTTCCCGATGCCGGTGTTTTAACGCAACGTAACGGCGGAAACTGTTCGGGGCCGGGAGGCGATGGTGTCTTCCGGCCCTTTTTTTATGGGTTTTTGGTTTTAGGTTTTGGGTTTTGGGTCGGTGGCACAGGCCTTCCAGCCTGTGCGAGTAAGAACCTTCTAGAACCCAAAACGGTTTTTAGAGTCTGGAGCAATGCCGGCAGGTGTCCGGAAATCCATCTTTATTAAAGGCGCTTCGGAACGCGGCATAAGCCTTGCTGTTCCAAATATCGTTCAGAGGCAGGACGTTGATATTGCCGAAACTCAAGGGTTGGTACGGAAGCTCTTGGCCCCAGGCAAAATGAGTGGTTCCCCCCGGCAGGTTCATAAAGACGCAGGGCGAGACCCCGCCGTCCGCGGCCACCACCAGGCCCCGGAGCGGGTTTTCCGGGCAGGTCCGGCGTCTGCGGCCGGGGGAGGGCAGTTGATAATGGACCTTTAAGCCCCGCTTCTCCCCCTCTGCCGCCACTGCCTGCAATCGGGCCTCCATCTCTTGATACTCCTCAGAGCCCCCGGGCCTGAGAGTTTCGCGCACCAACTCTCCGGCGGCCACGAAATCCAGGGTGCTAACCACCACCTGGCTCACTCCGGAGCCCTCCAGGAGCCCGGGCAAACGCCCCAGGTCCGGCCACCCGGAGCGGAGCAGCATGTAAGCGAGATGGATCTCGGGCCGGTTCCGGCCATGCCGCTCTTTAACCTTATGCAAAGACTCCAGGGCCGACAACACCCGTTTTAAACTCGTGCCCTGCCGGAAGTGGTCGTTTTTCTCATCGGTCCCGGCCAGGGACAGGGCCACCACCTCCACCCCCAATTCCACCAATCTCTCCATCCGGGGAACATCCAGGAGCATGCCGTTGGTGGTGGTCCCCACCCGGCAGCCGGCTTCTTTTGCCAGCGCCGCCATGGTGAAGAAATCCGGGTTTAACAGAGGCTCGCCCCAGCCCTGGAGATGGACCAAACCGGTCTGGGAAAAAGCCGGGAGAAGCTTCTTGAAGGTTTCCAGGGGTAGATGCCGATCAGACCAACGCTGTCGATAAACCGTGCGGGGGCAATAGAGGCAGGCCGCGTTGCAGCAGGTGGTGACTTCCACCTGGACCCAGTCCCAGCGGGGTTTTAACAGGTTATTAAGGCATTTCCAGGGCAGCTGATCGAGAGCCATTGACTCACCCAAAACAATAAGTTCAAGGTTCAAGGTCGTGCTAACTTTGAACTTTGAACCTTGAACTTTGAACTTTTCAGACAAATAGGGTGCCCCAAAACAACAAAGGCCGGGGCAGCCCCCGGCCTGGCACAGTCAGAAGGTGATTCGATCGGCGTTGATTACTGTTCCCGCACCATCTGCCGGGGACCCATCATGCCGCTGGGCCGCCAGTCCTTGGGCGGACAATAATCGGTGAGGCGGTCCAATTCTCCCATCTCCTTCAGGCGGTCATAGATCATGGCCCAGACGCAGGGGACGTCGCACTTCAAGACCGCGGACACTTCACAGAGGCCGCCCTGGGACCCGCCGCAGGGGCCGTTGAGCAAAACCTTGGCGCAGCGCGTCACCGGACAAAG
>DYJG01000613.1 GCA_020723225.1 Desulfobacca acetoxidans
ACTCTACCAGCTGAGCTATGCCCGCTCAACAATTATTTATATGAAAATTGCCGCCCTCTGTCAAGGCGTTTTCATGGAAATAACGGGACTTGGGAAAGCGGAATAGCTCGCTTTCCTTTTGTTAGATCTCACGCCAAGACATAAAGGCGCAAGAGCTTTACTAATCATTTATTGCGTCTTTGCGCCTTTGCGACTTGGCGTGAGATAAACCCAACCCTGGAGTTGTGAGGTCAGATACACCCCCCGCAAAGCCCGTCGATGTCCCCTTGATGGAAGGTGCAGAAATCCCGGCTGCATTTGGTGCAACTGTCGATGCACGCCTCCAGGCAATAATCGCACTGCCGTTGTTCCTGCAATTCATAAGCAGCCGCGACCGCCGGCCCCGGAGCCAGCCCATGGTCCTGCTGCAGATGCAAGAGAATGTCGTGTCGGCAAATCTCCTGATTCCCTTGCCAGAGAGTAGCCTCCCCGCAATGACGGCAAACCGCCTGATAACGCCACATTTAATGATAATCCTTCAAAAAATAATTTGCTGAAAGGACCAAGGCGGGAATTTCTATTAGTATAAGTTTGCGTCTTACTTTGCGCCTTTGCGTCTTTGCGTGAGGCCTTATTTTTCAGTACAGACTGAAAAAACCGACCCCTAACCCCTGCCCCCTGGCCCCTGGCCCCTAACCCGCCAGCACCTCCCGGGCCTTGGCGATATCCGCCTTGATCTGCGCGGCCAGGGCCTCGATGTCCGGGAAGCGCCGCTCTTCCCGGAGGCGGGCCACGAATTCCACGGCCAGTTCTTCTCCATAAATATCGCCGGAGAAATCCAGGAGGTGGATTTCCAGGGTAAACTCGCCGTCTGCAAAAGTGGGGGCGGTGCCGATGTTGGCCGCGCCCATCAGGGTCTCCGTCCCCCGGCGCACCCGCACTGCATAAATGCCGGTGGCGGGCAGAAGTTCGTTCTCCGGGCGGATATTGGCGGTGGGGATGCCCAGGAGTTTAGCGCCCCGGCCCTTGCCGGCCACCACCCGGCCCGCTACGCCGTAAGGCCGGCCCAGCAGACGCCCGGCTTCCTCCACCTTGCCCAGGCGCAGCATGGCCCGGATCAGGGAGCTGCTCACCACCGCGCCCTCCACTTCCACGGCCCAGACCACTTGCACAGTGAAGCCGTGATTGCGGCCCATTTCCTTGAGCAGGTCGATATTTCCCTCCCGTCCCCGGCCGAAGCAATAGTCGTGGCCCACCACCACCTCCCGGACCTTCAGCCCCTCCAGGAAGTAGCGCCGCACGAATTCCCGGGCCGGGAGCGCGGCAAATTCCCGGGTAAAAGGCAGCACCACTACCGCGTCCAGGCCGGACGCGGCCATCAACCCGGTCTTCTGTTCCGGGGTGGTGAGCAGCGGCAGGGCCGCGTCCGGGCGCAGCACCTTCATGGGGTGGGGGTCGAAGGTGACGGCCACGGATTGGGCTTCCAGTTCCTTAGCCCTTTTTACCACCCGGGCCAGGATGGAGCGGTGCCCCAGGTGGACGCCGTCGAAATTGCCGATGGTTACCACGGTGCGGGAGAAAGAAGCCGTGCCCGGGGGGAGATCATGAAAGACCATCATGCCGGACCGCCTCTGCCAGTTAAGTCTTGACAATCCATAAGACCACATTATATATTTTTAAGTTGAAAATTGCCAGGGCGGGATTGCCCGTCCGGCGATTCGCCGAAGTGGCGGAATCGGGAGACGCGCTAGGTTCAGGGTCTAGTGGGGGTATCCCCGTCGGGGTTCAAGTCCCCGCTTCGGCACCATTGATCTCAAGGGGTTACGGATTTAGGCCGTAACCCTTTTTCTTTGGCGGGGTCCTTGGTGTCCATATTGGTGTCCATCGTTACCAGTTTTCCTATCCTGGCAATGGCCTAAATTTGATCTATTAAATTTTTGAGTCCAGGAAATAATTTAT
>DYJG01000614.1 GCA_020723225.1 Desulfobacca acetoxidans
TTGTTACCATCGAGCCGGACGCCTTTCAGGAATTGCTGTCCGACTTTGGCCAGCGGCGATGAAAAAAGACGGTTTTCGGTTTTCGGTAAAAGATTGGCATTCGCCTAAGAACAACTGGGGCGAACACCAGGTTCGCCCCTTCATGGCAATGGCTGTTTGATCGCAAATCATGAAACGGGTGCGTAAAACGCACCCTACTTTTCTTGCTCCTCCACCTTGCCCGAGGTCTTGGTGCCGCATAAGGGGCAGAGGATGTCGATCTCTTTTTCGTCGCCGATGAAGCGTTTCCGGAGCTCCTCCGGCCCCATAAAGGACACGTCCCCGCAGGCGCACTGGGGGCACTCGGCCCGCACCAGGTATTTCTTCTTTTTGGTCATATCCGCTCCTTCTTATGCCGTTTTTCGTTTTTGGTTTTTCGTTTTTCGTTTTTCGTTTAAAAGAATCATAATTTCAATAAATTCCCCATAGCATTGGTTTCATTTGAGAGCGAAAACAGTATTAAGTTTATATTTTGCAGGATGCACCGGCCGTTGCCTTATCCATCGCGGGGCAGGCATTCTGGATTTTAACCTAATCATCGACCATGGGGGATGCAAGGCTGGACCCTGGCGGAGGGGATGAAGATTTTGGGGAAAAAGTAGGGTGCGTTTCACGCACCATCAGGAAAAGCCGGCCAAAATCTCCGGTTATTTGGCCCTCATGGCCCGGGTACGGGACACCTTATGCCGCTCCATATCAATGACGAGGCGGAAATCCTGGAGCACATAAGTACAATATGGTGCGTAAAACGCACCCTACCCTTTTCCCCTTTTTCCCTCTTCCCCTTTTTCCCCCTCCTTTTCCTTGCACCGCTTCCGGGCCTCCTTGCGGCAGAGTTCCCAGATGACGCATTCCCGGCGGAATTTGCAGTAAAGGCAAGGGTCGGTGCAGGCCCGGCAGGCGTCCAGGCATTCCTGGCAGTACCCGAACTCCATCTTTTGGCAGACTACGCAGCCCTCCCTTTCCGGGTGAAAACGGCATTCCATTGAGCAACGGCCCCTTTATTTTCCCATTGGCGAACTTATATTATTATACCAGATGCCCGGGGCGGGGCGGCTCCCGTCCTCGACAATCTGCGGATAAGACGAAGCATTTTCTGGATATCCTGCGTCTTACTTTGCGCCTTTGCGACTTTGCGTGAGGCTATCCTTTGAGGACAGGAGGTTTTCCATGCTCCCCCTGGACGTGCATATTGAAGGCCGCAACCTGGAAATCCTGCCGGAATGGCGGGAAAAAATCGAAGAGGAGTTGGCCCGCCTGCAGAAACATTACATGGATCCCATTCTGCACGCCCGGGTGACCCTCATCGGCACCGAACACCACCGCCTGGGAACTTTTGAAATCCACCTGGCGGCCGCGGTGCCCGGGGACACCATCACCGTCATCCGCCAGGGGGAATACGTGCTGCCGTTGATCGTGGAGGCCCTGAACGTCCTGGACCGGCGGCTGGAAGAGCACTCCCATATCCGGCAGCAGAAGGTCAAGGTCCATGAGGAAATCGCCCAACACGGCAAGATTTTGCGCCTGTTTCCGGAAAAGGACTTCGGCTTCCTGGAAACCCCGGACGGCCTGGAAGTCTATTTCCATGCCCATGCCGTGAAAAAAGGCAAATTTTCTTCCCTCACGCCGGGACAAACGGTAAAATTCGCCATGGAAGAGGGGGAAAAGGGCCCCCAGGCCACCTGGGTGAGAATTGAGTAAGCAGTAAGCCGTGAGCGGTAAGCAGTACGCAGTGGAATACTTGTTGCCGAAAGTTTTTTCCCACCCCCCCCTCACCCTAACCCTCTCCCCCCCTGGGGGGAGAGGGAATAAAAGGAAGAAACTTTTGGCAAATGCTATAAAAATTGCCAAAAATAGATCCTTCGCGGCACTCAGGATGACAAAAGAATCAGTATTT
>DYJG01000615.1 GCA_020723225.1 Desulfobacca acetoxidans
CTTGTGTTCGCCCTGGACGCTGGGCGAACACAAGGTTCGCCCCTACGTTTAAACCCCTTTAACTGCAACTTGGTATCAAACCTTTTGCAGGTTTCTAACTTCCGGGAGGTCTGAGTTGAGAAGAATGACCCCTAGAAACATCTACATAATCCTGATAACCCTTCTCTGCTTGATACTTTTGACCTCTCTCGCCTCAGGCGCGGACCTGCTCTCCCAGGGCCTGGAGGCCCAGAAAAAAGGGAAAAACGACCAGGCCGTGGAGCTTCTGGGAAAATATCTCAAGGACCACCCCGACGCGGCCCCGGCCCGGCGGGGCCTGGCCCTGGCTTTGAATGCCCTGGACCGCAAGGCCGAAGCCCTGGAGGAGGTGAACCGGGGCCTGGCCAAGCATCCCCAAGACCCCGGCCTGCTCCTGGCCCAGGGAAGCATCCTCGCCGGGCTGGAGCGCCGGGGGGAAGCCATTGCCGCATTTTCCAAGGTTCTCGCGGCCGACCCCAAAAACGTGGAGGCCCTGAAGGAGCGGGGCGAGAATCTGGCCCAGGAAGGACGCTTTGATGAGGCCCGGAAGGATTACGACCAGGCCGCGGCCCTGGCCCCCAAGGACCCCTGGATCTTTTTCAAAAGAGGCATGGGCTACTTCTGCCAGGGGAAATATCAGGAAGCGGTGGCCGATTTCAGCACGGCCATCAAGTTGGCCCCGGATAGCCCCTTGTTTTATTTTGGCCGGGGCCAAATCTATCTACTCCACCTGGACCAGAAGGACAAGGCCGTGGCCGATTTCCAGGAAGGCTGCCGCCTGGAGCATCCCCTGTGCTGCCGGGAATTGGAAAAATTGGGGATTCAGCCGATAAAAAAATAAGCGGCAAGATTAATGGGCCGGGAGTGTTCAAGTTCCGAAGATATGGGGGCAACAGTCCTTCACCTTCTGACATCTAATCGAAATTTAATTAGGACTAATTTCCTGGGAATTGTATAATTATCAGTTAACCAGCATGAAGAAAATATGGAGGTTCGCATGTACCTAAGCAAATGTCTGAAAGGCTCGCTCATCCTGCTGAGCCTGGTCTTTTTATGCGCCTGGGCTTTCCAGGTGAACGACGCCTGGGCCCGGGCCGGAGGCGGCTCCTCCATGGGCAGCCGGGGCTCCAGGTCTGCGGCGCCACCCAGGGCCTACACCCCCCCCAGCACCTCGAAGCCGGCCCAGCCGGGGATGACCACTCCCGGGGCCACCACCCAAAGGCCCGGGACGGCCCCGCCCATGACTCCGCCGTCCCAGCCCAGTTCCTTCTGGCGCAGCTTCGGCGGCGGCATGTTGGGCGGCCTGGCCGGCGGACTCCTCTTCCGCAGCCTGTTCGGCGGGCCGTCGAGCTATGGCGCTCCCGGCTACGGCGGGGGTGGAGGCGGCGGTATCGGCTTGTTCGATATCATCCTGCTGTGCGGCATCGGCTACCTGATCTACTGGTATATCAAAAAGAAGAGGCAGGAAGCGGCTGCGACCCAGGGTTACTACCAGAGCACTTCCCAACCCGTGGAGATGCCCCAGCCCAATTATCCGCCGGTTTACGACACCCCCCAGACCCAGGCTCAGCCCCAGGGACAGCAGGACTGGGATTTGCAGCAGGGGTTAAGTTACATTCAGCAGATGGACCCCAATTTCGACGCCGCCCGGTTCGAGGACCAGTGCATGGACGTCTTCTTCAAGATCCAGGGCGGCTGGGCCAACCGGGATCTGGCTCCGGTGAGGAATCTGCTCACCGAAGAGATGTACCGGCTGCTCCAGGAAGACGCGGCCAAACTGAGGGCCGAAGGCCGGATCAACCGCCTGGATAACATCGCGGTGCGCTCCGTGGACGTCAGCGAAGCCTGGCAGGAATCGGGACAGGATTTCATTACCGTGCGCATCTACGCCAACCTGCTGGACTACACCGTGGATG
>DYJG01000616.1 GCA_020723225.1 Desulfobacca acetoxidans
GCGCATCGTAAGTGAGCTTCTCGGCCCGGAGCCACCAGGGCCCGCCTTCCAACTGCTCGGGCTTGAACAGCTCCTTTTCGGCGGACCACGCCCCGCCGGCGCTCAACAAAACGAGAATGATGGCCCAGATCCAGACCCGGTAACGCCCCATGTTCCCCCCCTGGGAGCCCGCGGCTCCAGAGTCACGCGATCATACCACAGGGACAAGCCTCGATCAAGAAACTCGCGGGGGATAAAGACATTCTTTTCATCTGGGTAACTATCTTATAAGACAGGGAAATTTATTTTAAGGAAAGAAATAGGCAGGGGGGCCGCCCCCGGCCACCGGAGAGGTCGGCAGCGGGGACGCCTGCCCCGCGGCACGGAGCCCCCCACCCGCTCTTGATGATTCGCAGCCTGGACAACAGGGCGCTCATTGCCATCGAGCCGTTTGGACAACAGGAGCTGCTTGCACACCCGGGTTTGCTGGCATATAATGACGACACACCTCCATCCTTGCTATCCTTGCGCCCCCGTAGCTCAGAAATGGATAGAGCAAAGGATTCCTAATCCTTGTGTCCCGAGTTCGAGTCTCGGCGGGGGCGCCATAATATCAATTAGTTACCAGGCATGATAATCATTCCATAGGGTATGGATAACCCAGGGATAACCTAATAGCGGAAACAGCCCTTGCAGTTAGGCAAGGAAACCGGGGATAACCTCACAGGGTGTCTTAAGACTAGGGATAGGCGAGGCGATCCCCTGAGAGCGAAAACTACCCCGTTGAGTATTAAGAGCACACAATAAAATCTTCCCTCTGTGCAGCGTATTTACCTCACCTCTCGAAAAGCATCTACGCCTTTAATTGAAAGATTGCACGGCAAGATTGTCTGGGAGTAATAAAAGGTAACAACTGTTGGAAAATCATGCAGGTTTGCTGCGCCAAGCCGATTAGCTTGAAAAAAAAGTTGTTTTTTGGGCTTTACTTGGCTATCCTTCTTTTAAAATATCGCTATGAAAGGCAAGAAACCTGATCACGGGCGGGGGACCGCCCTCGCCGAAAGCCCGGAATTTCTAGGGAGTCAGATCAAGGGCCGCCTCTGGATTGAACGGCAAGGGGAGATTTTTTTGAGTTGGGGCCGGGTGGTCCTGCTGGAACAGATCCGGGAAACCGGCTCCATCGCTGCGGCCGCTCGCGCCATGAAGATGGCTTACAGCCATGCCTGGTCCCTGGTAGCCAACATGAACGACCTGGCCGGTGAAGAACTGGTAGGCCGGACCTTTGGCGGCCGTCACGGTGGGAAAGCCTGGCTCACGCCGGCAGGAGAGGCGGCCATAACCCAATTTTGGGAACTGGCCGATAAATTCAGGGAATGGCTCAAAGATCAAGAGGCTTAGGTAACAGATTTTTTTGGAAAGCGATATCCTTTTTATAGGATATCGTTTGAGGGAATTTTTTTCTCAAAAAACAATATCCCCAAGTAAGCCCACCCAATGCGAGATGGAGGATAGAAAGCGGATGAGCAAACCCACCTTAAAGATCGATGGGAAAAGCGTGGAATTCCAGACCGGGCAGACCATCTTGGAGGCCGCCCGGGCCGCAGGAATCTATACCATTCCCACCTTGTGCCACCTCAAAGACACCACCGCCACCGGCTCCTGCCGCATGTGCATGGTGGAGGTGGAAGGGGCCCGCACCCTGTTGCCGGCCTGCGCCACTCAGGCTGCGCCCGGGATGGTGATCAAGACCGAGTCGGCCCGCGTCGACGCCGCCCGCCAGATGGTGCTGGAACTGTTGTTGGCCTCCGGCAACCATAACTGCCTGGTCTGCGAAGCCAATGGGGTTTGTGAATTGCAGGCGTTGACGTACCGTTACCAGATACCGACCCCCGGCTTCGCCAACCCGCCGGACACCCCGTATTTTCTAGAAGATAACAAGAACTTGATC
>DYJG01000617.1 GCA_020723225.1 Desulfobacca acetoxidans
AGGGAAGAGAAGGGGCGCGTGGTGGGCGCATCTCCACCGGTCCTGCGAACCCGACACCGGCTACGGGCCAGTCGCTCACTCAGGGTGCTGGCGCGCCTTTCGACGCGCGTCCGCGCCCCCCGAAATCATTTTAACCACTTTGGGGAGGAAAGAGAAGGGGGCCGGGTCAAGAATGGGCGGCAGGCCAAGGTATGGTACTGAGGCAAGCGGCTGGAGGATGCAGGCAGGCCACGGCGCCACGTGCTACTTCTTCCAGAGAAGAAGGCGTCGCGCACACGCCCGGGGCGATCCGTGGCCCTGCCTGAAATCAATATAGCAATTTCCAACCTGCTCTTCCAACCTTGACAAAGCGGGCCTCATGGGGTCCTCATGAGGTGCTTGAGGCTCTTCGGAAAGTTCCCGAGAGGAAAAGCTCTTCATTTCCCCCTACCCTGAAGGCAGACACAAGTCCACAACCTGGCCCTTTCTATGCCGGAATTTGGCTCCTGGGTTGGAAATAGGGTTGGAAATTAGTTTGAGGGCAAAAAGAAAAGGCCCCCTTCAGGGCCTTAACTTCTTGAAATCATTTGGCGGGCGATGGGCGACTCGAACGCCCGACCTTTGGTTCCGGAGACCAACGCTCTATCCACCTGAGCTAATCGCCCGCGTCTAGGAATTCTATCAAACAACGGTCTGATGTCAAGGTGGTTTGCGGCTCAAGAAACCTTGATGGCGGGATTCGACTCGAAGAAGGATAGTCAGGCTAGTTGCTAAAAGAAACTGAACGACAAAAACCAAAAACCAAGAACCAAAAAATACAACCTTGCATTACCATAACGAGATTTCTTGAAATGGACCCTGACACACCGGCGGCTGCGCGGCCCGGGCCACCCAGATTTTTTTGGAAGCCGGGGCAAACACGGCGCTGACCACGGTGCCGCCATTGGCAATCCGGGGGTCGGCCAGGATTTCCTGGATTTTCCCGGGGGCCAGGCAACCGTCCCCGGCCAGTTCCCGGAGACGGGCCAGCCGGGATTGACTGTAGGTCTCGGTGAAATGATAAGGGGCCAGGGGCGATAAAGGGGGCCGGGGGGGAAACCTGCCTTTTAAGGGGGCCATGGCCCCGCTTTGGTAATGGTTGGTGGCCAGGAGCAGGCCGTCTTGGGGATGGCGGATGGCCCCTTGCCGGGCGGCCAGTTCCAGGCAGACGGCCTCGTCGGCAGAGCAGAGCATCAGATTATTGCCGATGGTCCCCGGGGCCTCCAAGATCAGGGAGGCCGCAGCGGGGACGTCGGCGGCTCCCTCCAGGCCCTGGCGGAAGCGCAGGGCCGCGGGCGTGCCCCGGAAAGTGCGGCCCCGGCTCATGGAGGTGAGCTGGGCCAGGGCCACGCCGGAGCGGTTCATGCCGGTGCAGACGCCCACGTACCCCGGCCAGGACAGGGAAGCCAGGGGCAGGCTTTGGGACGGCTCCAGGAGAAAAAGCGTCTGCTGCTTAACCATCACCTCGGTGAATAGCGGATAGTCCAGGTTGCGGCCCAGGAGATAAAACCCGTCTGCGGTATAGCCGCCGCCCGCGGCCAGGGCGGAACAGCGGGGACTGTTATTGGCCAGGTCGTCGATGACGTTGAGCAACAGGATCGTCCCCAGGCCGACTTCCGCACCCGCGGCCACTCCGGCGATTTCCTCCCGGAAGCGGGGAGGGATATAAGGCCAGAAACGCTTGCCCAGAAAGAGCATTAAGGCATAAAGGGGCAGCGCCCCGCCGAAGAGGCTGATCCGGGCCAGATAAGCGAGGAGGGCCCGACGCAGCGCCCGGATCTCCGCAGCCAGGGCCCGGCCGTGCCGCCGGCCCAATTCCCGGGGAGCGCCGGATAATTCAATGGTGCGTAATGGAGGCGCCCCATTCATGGGGTCTTTGTAGTAATTCATGATTCTCTATCAGGGGGAA
>DYJG01000618.1 GCA_020723225.1 Desulfobacca acetoxidans
AGTCGTAACCAAAACGCCCAGGGACAGGCCCTGGTTGCGGAAAAACTGTGGTTCAGGCTGAGCCACAGCGTCTTCTTCAACAACACCTTCCTGGGCCTGGACGGCACCCCCCAGTTCCACAACCGGTTCTCGGATTTCCTGGGGGAAATCGAGTATTATCCCTTCCGCCAGTTGGCGACAGGGTTGGAATTGGGGGTCTCCCCTTACACGGAAGGGTTTAACCGGACCAATGCCCGGATCACCTTTCTGGATTCCAAGCGCCAACATCTGTTTAGCGTAGGCTATCTGTTCGTCAAAGATTTTGCCAAACAGATCAATGTCTCCACCTACCTCAATCTCTTCAAATCGGTGAAAACCTGGGTTACCTATAGCAATACCTTCGAGACCAACAACAAGTTGGAAAGGCAATACGGCCTGGTGATTCAACGGCAGTGCTGGGGGGTGGTCCTGTCATATACCGACCGGCCCGATGATCAGCGCATCGGGGTGAGTCTCTACCTCCCCGGCATCGGCGAGCGTTTGCGCAAAGGACCGGGGCTGATTGCCGAGAAGGGAGAAAGACCCGACTAGAGGCCCGCGCCGGCCGCCCGGGATCGAACGACGGCAAAGGCCAGGCGTCCTCGCCCGCCGTTATCCTCTGAACTTTAGCTTTTCGGACGGAACACCTGCATGGACATGACACGCCGCCAGCCCCCGGATCACCCCCAGGTTTCCTGGGAAGGGCTTCGGGACCTGCCCCTGGAGAAGTTCTCGGACCTCAAGGTCCTGGTGCTCGGGGACTTCATGCTGGATGAATACATCTGGGGCCGGGTGGACCGCATTTCTCCGGAAGCCCCGGTGGCGGTGGTGGACGTGGAGCGGGAGACCCGCACCCTGGGGGGCGCGGGCAACGTGGCCAACAACCTGGCGGCCCTGGGGGCCAAGGTGGAGGTCCTGGCCCTGACCGGCGCCGACAATCCCGCCGGCCTTCTTCAAGAGGAGCTGAGCCGCCTGGGAATCGACCCCCAGGGGCTCTTTGCCGATCCCGGGCGCCGCACCACCCGCAAGACCCGGGTCTTCGCCAACCAGCAGCAGGTGGTGCGCATCGACCGGGAGACCCGGGCCCCCGCGGCCGGGGCCTTCGTGGACTGGGCCCTGGAGCGCCTGGACGCGCTGCTGCCCGAATTAAACGCCATTATCCTGTCCGATTACGGCAAGGGCGCACTCACCCCGGCGCTCCTCCGTGAGGCCATCCGCCGGGGCCGGCTGCAGAAACTGCCGGTGGTGGTGGATCCCAAGGGGATGGATTACTCGCCTTACTCCGGGGCCACGATCATCACCCCCAATCAAAAAGAGGTGGAGCAGGTACTGGGATCTCCCCTGGATTCCTGGGACGATCCGGTGAAAAAGCTCGGCGAACTGCGCGATCTCCTGGAAATTGATTGCCTGCTCGTCACCCAGGGTGCGAGGGGCATGACCCTGATCCACGGGGACGGCGCCTGGCGCATCCCCGCGCGCACCCCCCGGGAGGTCTTCGACGTCTCCGGCGCGGGGGACACGGTAGTGGCGGTCCTGACCCTGGGCCTGGCCCAATGGGGGGACCCGGCCCTGGCCGCCTCCCTGGCCAACGTGGCCGCGGGGGTGGTGGTCACCAAGAAGGGCACCGCGCCCATCCTGCGCTCGGAGCTGGAGCGGGAACTCCGGGGCCACGTGCACCTGGAGGAAAAGATCGTCACCCTCAAGGAACTGGGCTTCGTCATGACCCACCTTAAGGCCCAGGGGAAGAAGGTGGTCTTCACCAACGGCTGCTTTGATCTCCTGCACGCGGGCCACATCAAGTTCCTGGAGGACTCCCGGCGCCTGGGGGACGCCCTGGTGGTGGCCCTGGACGCGGACGCGTCCGTGGCCCGGGTGAAAGG
>DYJG01000012.1 GCA_020723225.1 Desulfobacca acetoxidans
CGCCGGATCGTCTTCCACCAGCAGAATTACCGCGGATTGAGCCATCATGAGTCCACCCCCCCGTTTATTCGTTTCCGGTTTTCGAGCCTATTGCAAATTTCTTTCCTCTGCGCTCTCTGCGTCTCTGCGAGATAATAGGGTTTCTCGCAGAGGCGCAGAGGACGCAGAGAATACGCAGCGTAAAAATTTTAGCAAAAGGTCTTTCAACCGAAAACCGAAAACTGAAAACCGAAAACCGTATTATACCGGAATGCTGAAATAAAACGTCGCCCCCCGGCCCTGCTGCGATTCCGCCCAACAACGGCCGCCGTGCCTTTCGGCAATTTTTTTGCAGATGGACAACCCGATGCCGGTGCCCTGATATTTATCCTTGGAATGCAGGCGGTGAAAAACCTTAAAGATGCGATCGGCATGCTGGGAATCGAACCCGATGCCTTCGTCCCGGACGGCAAAAACCCACATGCCCCCATCCCGCCGGGTGGAAATATGGATCCGGGGAGGCTGGTCGCCCCGGAATTTGATGGCATTGGTGATCAGATTCTGGAGCAGTTGGCCCATCTGATAAGGGTTGACCTCCAGAACGGGGAGGGGGTCGTGGGTGATCCGGGCTTGGGTTTCCTGGAGCAGCGGCTGTAAATCGTTGAGGGTGCCCTTCAGGACGTCTTCCATGCTCACCGGGACCATCGTCAGCTCGCCCCGGCCCGCCCGGGAATAGGCCAGGAGGTCGTTAATCAAGGCCTGCATGCGCTTGGCGCCGTCGGCGATATAGCCCAGATAACGGTCCGCCTGTTCATCAAAGCGGCCCCGGTACTGTTCTCCCAGCATCTCCGAAAAATTGGCGATCTTGCGCAGGGGTTCCTGGAGGTCATGGGAGGAGACAAAGGCAAACTCCTCCAGGTCCCGGTTGGAGCGCTCCAGGTCCTGCAGAGCGGACTCCAATGCGGCGGTGCGGTCCTGGATCCGCTGTTCCAGGGTCTTGCTGAACCGGCGCAGCTCTTCCTGGGCCTTGACCCGCTCCAGGGCCGACGACAGTTGCAGGCCGACACGCTCCAGCAACTCCACCTTTTCCAGGGGCACCATGTCCGCTTTCTTGTCGGCCAGGTGGATGAGGCCCATGATCTTTTCCCCCAGGCGGATGGGTACCAGGGCCACGGACTCGTAACCGGTGGCGTTGCAGACGTTGCGGGTGGAGCCTTTATCCTCCTCCGGCACCGTGGCCAGGAACCGGCTGGTGGCGTTCATATAAAAAGAGCCGCCCGGGGTATAAAACGGCAGACTGGGGTCGGTGGTGCCTTTGATGACATTGATGCACATACATTGATCGGAATGGATGGACAAGGGGCTTTCCATCTCATAGAATTCTTTGGAGAAACCGACGTAGCCATGGTAAGGGATGTTCCCCGCCGCGTCCAGGAGGCGGATGCCCACGGCCTCGCACCCGCTGAGCTCCTTGATCTCCGCCACGAATTCCCGCATCAGCGGGGCGATTTCCGTCTGCCGGTTGGCGATTTCCAGCAAGCGGTTGATGAGCCGAAGGGCTTCCCCGGCCCGCTTGCGCTCGGTGATATCGACGCCCATCTCCATGATGAGGGGAGAGCCGTCCGCGTCGGTGAAGGGATAGTCGAAGATATCGTAGTTCCGGCCGTCGGGGCCGGTCCACTCCCACCGATGGGGCGCATCGCTCTTCAGGACCTTATAAGTCTCGCAAATTTCGCAGGGCTCCGTCCGCCCGAAAAGATACTCAAAGCAGCGCAGGCCCCGGTCCTCGCCGAACCGCTCCACGAAGAAGCGATTGGCGAAGGCCACGTGGTAATCCGGCGTCAGCAGCACCACGTAGGCGGGCAACATCTCCAGGACGTCGTAGAAGCGCCGGCGCTCCAGGTTCAGGGATAGATTCATCTGCCGGAGATTGGCCGTCATGCGGTCGAAGGCCCGGGTCAGTTCCCCGACTTCATCAGGGCTTTGGATCGCCACTCGATGGTCCAGGTTGCCGCCGCCGATGATCTCCGCGCCCTCATGGAGTTTCAGAACGGGCTTGACCACCGCGCGCTGCAGGAAGACCCCGGCGCCGAGAATGATCAATCCCAGGCACAGCAGGGCCAGAAGATCCAGGAAAGATATGAGGCGTTGCGTCCGGATAAGCTTCTGATTAATCTCGTCGGTGAGGTTGAAGAATCGGGTCAGCAGGTCCTGGGTGGCCAGGAGCAGTTGGGTGGTCAGCCGGCTTTGCAGTTCCCCTCTTACCTGCCCTTCCGGGTGATCGGCTCCCCCGGTTTGTTGGGCGGTCATCAACCTGGAGAAGGTGTCGCCCACGGTCTTCAGCTTTTGAGAGGCGTCCCCCAGGCCGTGCTCGGTCTTGAATTCCCGGTATTCCGGACTTTCCAGCAAGCGGAGCACTTCGTCATAGAGGGCGGCCCACTGTCTCTGGGCTCGCTCGGTGCGGTACAATAGATAGTCTTGGGTGAGGTTGCGGAGGATGCTGATTTTATTAACGAATTCGTTAGCTTCTTTAACTTCCCGGGCCAGGTGGCTCATGTTCCGGTCCAGGTGCAGGACCACGGCCCCATAAGCCAGGAGGACGCAAACCGTCAACGCCCCGGCGATCTTGACCCTGGTCCGGATTTTCATGTACGCACCTGTTTTCCCCTTTGGGGAATAATGACCCGCATCGCCTTGGGATCGACCCGGGTCAGGGGTTCCGCCGCGAAATAATCCAGGAAATCGGGCATCGCTACCCGGCCGGTCAGCTTATTGTCCATCATCCAGCGGGCCTGGTCCTCCATGGCCAGCAGCAAGGCCTGGTCCAGGAAGAGTTCAAACCTTATCGGTTGTTTGAATCCCTGCAAGTCGGCCAGGGGTATTTGGGTCCAGCGGGCCATAACCGCCATGCCTGCCTCAGGTTGCCGCCTTATAAAATCGGCCGCCAGGCCCAAGGCCCGCAACACCTTCTCCAGGGCCGGGCCTCGTTTCTTGACGACTTCTTCCCGGCTCACCAGCATCCAGTAGAGGTCCTGTCCCCCCTGTGACGGCCAGGAGAAGGCGTTAATCCCCATCATTCTCATTGTATCATAGAAACGCTGGTCCCGGGCAACGACCGCGTCCACTTTTCCCGCGGCCAGGGCGTCGGCCAGGTCATTGGGGCTGAGGTCCGCCAAGTTTACTTCTTTCAGGGGGATATGGTTCAGGGAGATAAACCTTCCCAGGAAAAACATGGCCGAATGGACATGGGGCACACCGATGCTTTTGCCCCGCAAATCCTCCGGCCTCACAATGCCTCTATCCCGACGGACGATTAACTGGTGGTGGGCGCCGGCGGCAAAGCTCGCCAGACAGCGCAGGTCCGCGGCCCCGGCAAAGATTTCGCTGACCAGGATAAATTCGGCGCAGCAGGCCAGGTCGAGCTCTCCCGCTTCCAGGTCCTTCACCGCGTTGATGCCCGCGGGGTAGGCCCGGAGGTCGACTTCCAGTCCCTGGGCCTTATCATACCCCTGGTCTTTGACGATATACCACAGCCCGCTCAGCCGGTTGAAAGCAGTGCCGACGGCGATTTTTTCCAGCGGCCCCGAATGCGTCTGATCCGGCTGGGTCCGTGGTCCGGCCTTCCATAGGTAAGCAGCAGCCGCGATCGCCAGGACGACCGCACCCAAAACCGACAGGGAAATTTTTATGTGATTTTTCGTCATCGGCGGCTAATCTGGTACCCAACACTAATCACTTTGATGTAGCATGCCCAGTAGCCCCCAGGCGCACCGCCTTGGGATTGACTTTCTGAAGCGGCCCTGGAGCGAGATAACCCAGGAAATCGGGGATTTGTTTCTTATCCGTCAATCCGTTCCTGATCATCCAGGCGGCCTGGTCCTCCATGGCCAGGAGCAGGCCCGAGTCCAGGAAAACCTCGTACCTTACGATATATCTGGATAGCTGGGAGGTCGGAACTTTGGACCAGCGGGCAATAATTTCCCTGGCCTCACCAGGTTTCTGCTTTTGAAACTCGGCTGCCTGTCCCAGGGCGCGCAGCATCTGTTCCATGGCTGTCCCCTTGGCCTTGAGGCGCTCTTCCCGCCCCGCCAGCAGCACATAATAGTCCTGGCCTTCCTGAGCCTTCAGGATAACCGCATTATCTCCCATTCGCTTGATGATCTCGGTGGTAAACGGCGGGACCCAGAGGACCGCATCCACCTCTCCGGCGGCCAGAGCCTCCGCCATCCCGGCGGGTTTGAGATTGTTGATCGTTATTTCCTTAAGGCCGATACGGTTTAAGGTGAGCAATCTTCCCAGTAAAAACTCTCCTTGGGTTCCCAGAGGCACGCCAATAATCTTACCGCGCAAATCACCCAGCTTACCGATGTCTCTATCCCGTCGGGCGATTATCTCAAAGACGTCACCGGCGCTGATGGCGCAAAGGCAACGCAAGTTGGCCGCCCCTGACAAAATCTCTTTGACCAGAACGAATTCGCCGATGCAGGCTAGATCAACCAGGCTCGCCTTGGCGTCTTTTATTGCATCTCTACCAGCCTGATAAGGCTTGATCGCTAGTTCGACACCATATTCTCTATCAAGGCCCTTTTCCATGGCGATATACAACAAGCCGTTCATATTGTTGAAGCTACTGCCGATGATGATTTTTTCCGGCGCCGCACCGGGGGAAAGGCCCCCGGCCTGCCACAGGGAGCCGGCGAAAACGATAGCGAGCAACACCGACATCAACACGGCGATTTTAGTTTTCCCACCAATCATTTGGCGGCCTCCTTGCCGGGAAGCACCAGACGCACGGCCTTGGGGTCCACATGTGAAAGGGGTTCGGCGTGGATGTAATTCAGAAAATTCGGCACCTGCGACTTGTCGGTGAGCCGGTTCTTTATCAGCCAGCGGGCCTGATCCTCCATGGCCAGGAGCAGGCCTTGATCCAGAAATGGTTCATAATTGATCGGGGCTTTGCCGGACTGCAAATCCGCGGTACTCACTTGCAACCGTTGGGCAATAATGCCCTTTCCCGCCTCAGGCTGCCGCTCCAGAAAATCGGCCGCCCGGTCCAGGGCCCGGAGCAGCCTTTCCAGAACCGCCCCCCTGGTCCGGATCACTTCCTCCCGGGTCACCAACAGCCGGTAGACGTTTTGCCCGCCCTGGGCGGGCCACACAACGGCATTATTTCCCAATTTTTTTATAATCCCGTCAGTAACCGGCGCCCAGACCAGGACCGCGTCCACTTTCCCCCCGGCCAGGGCGTCGGCCATCTCCCCTGGTCTGACGTCAACGACGGTAACATCCCCCAAAGCAATATTATTCAGGGTCAGAAAACCGGCCAGGAAGAACTCCGCGGAGGTTTTCCTGGGCACGCCGACGGTCTTGGCCCGCAAATCTTCCGGCCGGGTAATGCCTCTATCCCGGCGGGCGATGAGGAAGTCAACTTCGCCGGCGGCAATGACGGCCAGGCAGCGCAGTTTCTCGGCCCGGCCGGCCAGGACTTCCCCCGCCAGGGCGAATTCCGCGCAACTGGCCAGGTCGAGCCGTCCCTCTTCCAGGTCCTTGAGCGGGGCCAGGCCGGTTTGATATTCCTTGATGACGGCTTCCAGCCCCTGGGCCTGATAAAAGCCCTGTTTCTCCGCAATGAACAACAGGCCCACCATCTCGTTGAGATTGGTGCCGATGGCGATTTTTTCCGGCGGCCCGGCTTGGGGGGAGCAGCCGGTGTGCCCCAGGTATCCGGTAATGACCATCAGCGCCAGGGCCGGTCCCAGGATGGCCGAGAAGGTTCGTTTGTTTCTCATTTAAGGCATTTATAATAATTGAGGGGATAAATTTCCAGAATTAATTAGCCGGGGAAGGTCCCTTTTTGTGGAAATATATGCTATCCATTTCTTGCATCAGGATTGCCACTTTATTTATGACCTTTTGAGGGCCGGTGTTGATGAAGCGCACGGGAAAATTCGAAGACTTGATCCCCATGGATGACCCTCAAGCAGTCTTTGCTGAAGTGTCACACCTTGTCTCGCTATTGAATCCTGATTTCGACGGCACGGCCTTGAACCGGGTCTTTCAGGATGTGGTCGGGCTCTTTAAGGGGGAGTATCCCGGCTATCGCCGCTGCAATACCTGGTATCATGATTTAAAACACACCACCGACTGCCTGCTGGCCATGGCCCGCCTGCTGCACGGGGTGGCTCTCCACGGCCTGTCCATGGCGGAGCGGGACATTTCCCTGGGTCTGATCGCAGCGCTGCTCCATGATACCGGTTATCTGCAAACCGATGATGATCTGGAAGGGACCGGGGCCAAATATACCCTCGTCCACGTGTCGCGCAGCGTCGCGTTCATGGAAAAATATCTCCCCGGGGCAAACTTTTCTCTCCGGGATTTGGATTACTGCCGCTGCTGCGTTAATTGCACCGGTCTGGAGACGCATCTCGGGGAACTGCAGTTTGAATCCGGGCACCACCAGATCGTGGGCTGGATGCTGGGAACCGCCGACCTCCTGGGACAGATGGCCGATCGCACCTATCTGGAGAGACTGCCCTTTCTTTATTGGGAGTTCCAGGAGGCCAAGGTTCCGGGATTCGAGTCCGAGTTGGACCTCCTGAAAAAAACCCCGGCTTTTTGGGAGTTCACCCGGCAGCGCCTGGTGACGGAGCTGGGAAACGTGGCCCGGTATCTCAAGGAGCATTTCCGGGTGCGATGGGGCGTGGACCGGGATTTATACCGGGAGGCCATCGACAGGAATATCGCTCACCTGAAGTACATCCTGGCACACCACGAGGCCGATTACCGCCGGTATCTACGCCGGGGGAGCTACATGAAAACCTTGGAAAAGAGGGAAAGAACCACCTGATTATATAATCCGCGGACATCGGCGTTAACCGGCGGCTAATTTTTTAACCGCCGATGCACGCCGATAAGGACAAGCTTTTTAACGCAAAACGAAAAACCAAAAACGAAAAACGAAAGAAAAAGGCGAGGTCTAGGCCCCGCCTTTCATGATTTTGGCATGGTTAGGGGCGAATCTTTAATTCGCCCTGAGCGGCGGGCGAACCCCGATTTCGCCCCTCCAGGTACCCGGCCTTTCCCCTTAACCTATTTGGTGCTCCCTGGTGACGGTGATCCCGACACGTCCCACAAACCCCCCTGGTAGGGATCGAAGATATTGGCGTGGCCCTTGCCGCCCCGGCGGAAATCCACATGAATCCAGTAATTATAAGCCGTGCCGACAACTTGTCCTTTTCGCACCACGGCAAACCCGTTCTGATTAATCTCATTCAGGATGCTTTGCGTCGGGTTGACGTAAAGGTAATAGGTGTAGAAAGCCACGGGGCCTGTGTCCGTAGCCACGTAGCGCCTGATGTAAAAAGTCTTGTATCCTTTCCAGCCGCCTCCGTTAACCGGGTCGCCTTTGGCGATATAGAGCCGTCCCGTCATGGTGGCCAGAATGTTGGTGCCCTTGGCAACCTCGTAGTCATAACCGGGGTGGCCGTCATAAAAGAGGTACGGGTTTTCCGCGTAGTTAAGCACATTAAGTAAGAAATCGGACCCGGAACTATTCATATAGCCTTGCCAGAGCCCCTCGAGTTGTTTGGATCCGAAGATCTCTTCGCCCATTTCGTTGTTAAAGGCCTCAACCCTGCCGTCCCTGACATACCATTGTATCGGTTCGGTCTGGAAGACGGAATGATCCAACACCGCGATGCAGGGTGCGTTATAGGGGGTATAGCCCTCTACGGGAAAGGCCAGGGAGAAAACCTGGGGCCTCCGCACCAGGGTTTCCAGACTCTTGGTGGTGGGCGGGGTGTTATTGCTGCTGATAGTGGCGGAATTTCTGATTATGGTGCCTCCCGGGGTGCCCGGCGCGACCCGGACCACCAATCTGCGGCTCCGGGAGCCGGCCCCCGCCGCCAGGTTGCCGATATTCCAGGTCACCGAATGGGTTGAGGAGTTGTAAACTCCATTGCCCGAGGCGGAGACAAAAATAGTTTCAGGAGGCAGAGTGTCCGTGAGAATGACATTGCGGACGGGACTGGGATTATTCAAGTTGTTAAGACTGAGGGTGTAAGTCAGGGGGCTGCCTGCGAACACCTGGCTGGAGCTGGCGCGCTTCTCCAGGTTCAAGGGGTTATAACCCGCGCCGATGGCCAGGCCGGTGGGGGCGGCGCCGATGGGCCCGACGTTCTGGACTAATAGCAAGGGCTCGGCGGTACTGGTGGAATTGTTTTGATATACCCGTAATTCATCGCCGTAGTAACCGGTGGTGACATAAATCAGGCCCGTATCCTCATCGACCGCGATGCCCATGGCGCCGCTGCCGTAGCCGAGATCCACACCCCCTTTGACCCCGCTCCGCAGATTGTAAAAATCCAGCCACGAATAACCGGCCCACCCCGCGCCGGAATAGAGAAACTCCCTAGGGCCGTCCACGGCTACGCCGATGGCGAGGCCGGACAAGGTCAGGGTGCCGGCCAGGCTCCAGTCCTCGGTGGAGTAATAGGGAATGGCGTAGGGGTCGGTAATGGCCATGACCCCATACCCCTCTCCGGTTGTACCGTAGTTGTAATTACCCACGTACAGGAGGCCCCTGGTCTGATCCAGGGCAATGCCTAAGGCCCCCTGTCCTCCCACGTCGGCCAGGGTCACCTGCTGGTCCAGGGTCAGGGTCCTGGTGGCCCGGTCCCACTGGTAGACGTACAGATTGCTGCTGTAACGGTCCACCGTGTAGATGCGCTGCCTGGCATCGTCCACCACGATCCCCGCCAAATCATAGGCCCCGGGCGCGGTGGTGCTGCCGATGCCGGTCATGGTCTTGGCGTCCACCAGGTTGATGGTATTGGAGATCTCGTAAGTGACGAACAGCGTGTCGCTGGCCGTATCCACCGCCAGGCCCACGGCCCCGCCTCCCAATGCCGGGACGCCATATTCGGCCTGGAAGGTGAGGGTCCCGTCGGGGTTGATATTGTAAGCGCGAATGGGCGTGGGATTGGAATTAATGTCGGCAATGACATAAAGGGACTTCGCCAGGGAGAGGCCGGTTAGAGCCAGCAACACCATGACGGCCGTGACCACCACCAATGAAACCCTAAATGCGGCGCGCTTCATTGTCTTCTCCTGAAGAACTGCCTGGAAAGTGCCTCTTGATCCATCAGGGGCATTTGCGCTTTCTCCAGATAACTTTTTCAAATCTCATCGGCTAAACGGAGAAAGGTATAAAAGAATTTATGTGAATAATACTATAAGTCGCTGGTAAATCCTCATAAAAAATGTAGCTCAGCGCTAAAATGGGGAAAAAATCTCCCTTAACGCGGCGGAAACACCGGTTGCGGCGCCGGCTGCGGCGCCGGGGTCACCTTGGGGGGGACGGCGATCACCGGCAGGATGCTCTGGGGCGGTACCGGTTTGCCGATATCCGGGTTCACGATCCCCGGAGTCTGGAGCTGGGTAATGGGGGGCAGCAATCCCCCGACGCCCCCCGGCAGCCCTCTCCCCGACGCCTCGCCCTTGGCGCCGGTGATCAATTGTTTTTGCAAAATGAGCAACTCCTGCCGGGGAAAGGGGGTGGGAACGGTGGGGGGCATATTAAAAGAGACCCTGGTGAACTCCATGTCCTTGAGGCAGGCTTCCCCCGCGACCTCCGCGAAGGAGTTGCTGGCGCACACTTTCCCGGCTTCATTGTAGATGTCGGTGGCAATGGGATGGAGCACGGCGTACCATTTGGTGCCCCTCACGCCCATGATGGCGGTGTGGGTCTTCAAGAGAATATCGGGTTTCTCCGCCTGCAGGATCTTATTCACCACGGTTTCCACCATGCCGTAAAAGACCTGCACCACTCCATGGCGCTGTTTTTTCTCGGCATCGTACATGTAGGATTCCACCGCCACCCGGCTGCCCGGGGAGATGGTCAAGGTGGTATCGTCCATGAAGGTGATCTGGGCCCGGGCCTGGGATTTGGTGCGCACCACGTCGCCGGGCTCCACGCCGTCCCCAAGCTTGACGGGCGCCGCCGGGAGCTTCCCTTGTTTGAGAAGATCCACTTCCCCGGCCACCTGAGTAAACTTGCCCACGGCCGCGGCCTGGGCCACGCCGGGAAATGCAAGCAGCAAAACCAGGAACGCATGGAAAAAGAAACTCATTTTGATCTTCCCCTTATTTGGAGATCTTAAGAAAAATGCCGTGGGTACAGGGCCAGGGAGAATCTGCCGCAATCATCCAGCTCCAGCAGTTAAATCCAAATATCTAGATCGGCGTGTAGGTTGCTAGAGTTTAACCCAGCCTACGGTTTTTGCCACAATTCTTTTTTTACAAGGTTCCTTTAATAACGGTAGCCCAACTGGCCGCCGACAATATGCCGGTGATAATCGTAAATGGCGATATTGGAGGCATCCCGGACAAAGTAATAGTGCAGGTTGAGCTCCAACCCTTTATAGACTCTGTAGGTGCCCTGGGCCCCGAAGATGACGATTTTATCGTTTCTCGGGGAGTCGTGGTTGGCCCGGCGGCCGTCAAAAAAGACGTTCTCATAGGGCTGGATGATGAAATCCACAAACAGGCTCGCCTTCAACCGCGGGGTCAGGGGATACAGCCCGGCGAAAAAGAAGCGGTAACTGTTATTGCTCCAGTTGCTGCCGGACGCGAAATCATGGTCGTAGGCAAAGCGGGCCAGCAGGTAACCCTCCTGGTTCTTCAGGAAATAATAGAGTCCCAGGCTGCCGCCCGTAGTGCGGCCACTACGGTCGTCCTGGGTCAGGGCCACGGGAAACCAATAGTATTGGCGGGTAAAACGCGCTCCGAACTCCAGCCCCACTTTGGGGGTGGCCATATGGAGATAGGTGGGAGTGAAATAGAAGGCCGTATAGTACTTATCATTCTCCACGTCGGTGTAGTTATAATTGAAGGGCAGGTACAGCCGCCCCCGCTCCCAGGTATAGATGGGAGCGACACCCGCGGTATGGCTCAACATGTCGAACTTGGTGAGGCGGATATGAAAATTCTGGAAATATAAATACTGGGTCAACAGGCTCCAGGGCTTGCCCGCGCCGAAGGTGTATTCGAAGATGCCGGTCTGGGTATAGACCGCATCCCCCTTCCCCGAGACCTGCTGGGCCGCGGTGGGGTCCCCGGGCTGGAGGGTGACGTTGGAATCAAAGTCCCAGCCCGCGGTCACGGTGGCACGGAAGGGACGCAACTCCTGCCAGCGGGTCTCCAGGGCGCCGAGGTAGCGCTGGCCGATATCCGCAGTGGGGGTGTGCGGCGCGGCGGCGATGGCTTCCTCCATGCTCTTGCGGGCATCCCCGAATTTCTTTTGCGCGGCCAGGGCCAGGCTGAGCTGAAACTTGGCATCCTGGGCCACCGCGGGGTCCTTCTCGGCTTGGCGCAGATACTCCACGGCTTTCTCATGCTCACCCTGCCGGGAGGCTATCTGGCCCTGCAGGAGAGCGACCGGCCCGGGTTGGTAGCCCGCGGCCTCCAGTTGCTTCAACTGCTCACGAGCCGGACCCCACTGTTCCAGCCCCATCAGGGTGTCGGCCAGGAGCAGCCGGGCTTCCGCATAGTCGGGCTTCAGCCGCACGGCTTCTTCCAGATATTCCTTGGCCTTCCGGTATTCCAGCCGCAGGCGGTGGACCTTGCCCAGTAAGTAAGCCTTCTCCGGGGTGTGTTTGCCTTTCTGCCAGGCTTCGTTCAAGGCCTCCAGGGCTTCGTCGTAGTTTTCCTTCTCCAGTTGTTGTTTCGCCTGTTGCACCAGGACGTCGTCATAGGGAGTAACCCCCCGGGCCGCTCCGGGGACCAGGATGAGGGCCAGCAACAGCAGAATCGGCCACCATTTTCTTACCCCTTTAAAAACCTCCATATCCAATCCCCCCCCGATCAATTACTGCCCCAAAAGCTATTTCCCTTATAATTTAGACTGATTATAAGCCGTGTGCAATCATCGCTGTAAACAATGGTTTTTTATGACTTTATCTTTCATAGTTTAATTGATCCGAAAATTAGCACATTTTAGCATATAAGTCGTAAGAAAATGATTGACCCAAAAATTTTTTTCGCATTGTTATTCACCTGCAACTAGACAGGATCCTGCATCGAGATAAAGAGCGGTTGCCGACGGATGCCGGCCGTCTCTGCGGCGGTAAAACCTTTCAGAAAGGCCATCACCTGCACCGGCACATTTATCAGCTTATTAAGCGCTCCAAACTTGCCCGCGGCCATTAATCGCTGATAAATCGGACTGCGAGGGTCTAGGTAGATCATGCCGAAGTGCAGCCGGTTCCTGGCCAGCAGCGCTTCCATCAGGGTGAATATTTCCGCCTCCCGTCCACTATCGGCATAGATGTTGCCGATGTTTAGAAAACGGAAGTTCCTGTGGGGAAACAGGCTCCTCAAAATGGGGATATATGGTAATACTTTTGTTAGAACAACGCCTCCCGGGCCAGGTAAATATTTGATGCTCAAATGGCCTCGTTGACATTGCAAACCGGCAACTATTTCTTTCCCTTCTCTTATCAGGTGGTAATCTTCCCATTTAACGGATTGCTCCAAGTCCAGTAAGGCATGATCTTCATATTGTTCGGTCAGAAGTCGCACTAATCGGCCTTTTTCCGTGGCCGCGGGCGGCTCGAGGCGGGCATCGTCTTTAGGAAGGACCCGGGATACGGCCAGGATCCGAAATTGGCCGATGGCACGCCTGCCGACCTTCTCAAGAGTTTTCAGGGAGTTGGAGTTGTCCGCCTCTACGTAGCCGTAATAAACCCCCTTTTCTCCCAGCAACCCGAGGCCGAAGCGTAAGGCCTGCTCCGACAAGAGGGCTCCGTAGCCGCGGCGCCGCCGGTTTGGCTCCACCGCCAGGGCGTAGGAGTAGCAGGCGGGATAATTCTGGCCGCCCAAAAGCACTTTCTTGGGGATGACGGTTAATACGGCCGCCAGGTCCCCCTTTTCCTTGAGACTGAGAAAGTGGGGCTCCTTGAGATTCTGCAGGGTTTCTGCTATCCCCGGCATGGTGTATCGCACTCCGCCTGAGCCCCAGACCGTGCGCGCCAACAACTCCGCGAAGGCCGCATTGCAGGCCCCGCTGCGCTCAATCACCAGGTGGCGGGCGGTATCTTCAAAGATCACTTCCGGCATGGTTGGCCTCGTGACTTAGGAAATTTTTTTATTTTTTTGCATCTTATCAAAACGGCCGCCGATTTTTGGCCTTATCTTTTCAGATATTTTGGGTGTATAAACTTTTATGGACACTGACTCTTTCCCTGAACTCCAAGGAGTTGTCCCCCTAAGGGTCCTGGTGGTGGACGACGAGAAGAACATCCGGGGTCGTGCCTTGCCTTATGTTAGGGTGCGGGAAACGCACCCTACTTTTCCCGCCATCCCTCCTGCATTTTGAAATCTCCCGCACCCCCTGATCTTGCATTTTGCAAGACGGCCGTCTCTGTCTGCTTTATAACTTATTGATTTTCAATATTTTTTAATGTTATTCAGTTGGCCTGACCTTTGCTTATATTCTCAGAATAAACAAAATCCTGAAAAACCGGGCCTCGCTCTGGTCTGGGGACCAGACGGGATTATCTTAGACCTATTAAAGACAATAATTCTTTCCAAAAGTTTGGGGAGGGAAATATATGCTGGATGTGGTTCTCCTGGGTGTTTTGCTGGTCTTTTTTATTCTTTCCTGGGCTTACACAGCCGGGGCCGACAGGCTTTAAGGGGGAGACATGACCTGGGAATTCGCCATCGGCCTGGTAATTTCGCTGCTGCTCCTGGGGTACCTGGTATATGCCCTGCTCTGGCCGGAGCGGTTTTAAGACCGTTTTTCGTTTTCCGTAAAAAAAATGAAGGTTGTCGATATGTTAACCTGCAAGTCGGTTTCCTTGGGCATTGAAAAGGGCATAGGGAGGCGGCCATGACCGGCAACGGCTGGCTGCAGATACTGGTATATGGCCTGGCAATCCTGGCGGTCACCAAGCCCCTGGGGGTCTATCTGCACCGGGTCTTCGAAAGCGCCGAGCGGCCCCTGCCCCGGGTCTGCGGGCCTTTGGAGCGCTGGAGCTTCCGGCTGTGCGGGGTGGACCCGGACGCGGAGCAGACCTGGAAGGAATACGCCCTGGCTCTGCTTCTCTTCAGCCTGGTGGGGGTGTTGGCGAGTTACGCCATCATGCGTCTGCAGCATCTCCTGCCGTTCAACCCCCAGGATTTTGGACCTGTGGCTCCGGACCTGGCCTTCAACACCGCGGTGAGCTTTACCGCCAATACCAACTGGCAGGCTTATGGCGGCGAAAGCACCATGAGCTATTTCTCCCAGATGGCGGCCCTGGCCTGGCACAACTTCATCTCCGCGGCCGCGGGGCTGGGCGTGGCCCTGGCCCTGGCCCGGGGGCTCACCCGGAGGGCTCCTGCGGGCGGGGAAGCGCCCCGGACCGTGGGCAATTTCTGGGTTGATCTGCTCCGGAGCATCAATTATGTCTTCCTGCCCGTCTGCCTGGCCGCGGCCCTGGCCCTGGTGTCCCAAGGGGTGATTCAAACGTTGAAACCCTATCAAACCGTGAAGCTGCTGGACCCTTACACCGGGCAGGTGGCTAAAAAGGACGACAGCGGCCAGACGGTCAAAGATGATAACGACAACCCGGTGCTGGAGGAGGTCAAGGTGGAGACCCAGACCATCCCCCTGGGACCGGTGGCCTCCCAGGAAGCCATCAAGTTATTCGGTATCAACGGCGGCGGCTTTATGGGTGCCAACAGCGCCCATCCCTTCGAAAACCCCACGCCGGTGACCAACTTCCTGGAGA
>DYJG01000619.1 GCA_020723225.1 Desulfobacca acetoxidans
CCAGTGGGGTATTCCCGCTAAAAACTGATCCTCTAACCCCCTTTATTCCCCATTGACCACGGAAGCGTGTTTGTGATAATTTGGACGAATCGCCTTTGGGAGGTTTTGAGGGTTTTATGATTCGGGATATTGAGAATGAAACCAGGCCCCGGGAGGATTTGCGGGCCTTGCAGTTGCAGCGGTTGCAGGCGGTGGTGAGCCGGGTTTATCACATGGTGCCATTTTATCGCCGGCGGTTGGACGAAGCCGGGGTGAAGCCGGAGGACATCCGCACCCTGGATGATTTGCATAGGATTCCCTATACCACCAAGCAGGACATCAGGGACAATTATCCCTTCGCCATGTTCGCCGCGCCCATGGACCAGATCGTCCGCATCCACGCATCGTCCGGGACCACGGGCAAACCCACGCCGGTGGCCTATACCCAGCGGGACATCGATATGTGGGCGGAAATGATGGCCCGGACCCTGGCCGCAGGGGGCGCGCACGCAGGCGATATCGTCCACGTCTCCTACGGCTACGGGTTGTTCACCGGGGGGTTGGGGGCCCACTACGGCGCGGAGCGGCTGGGCGCGGCGGTGATCCCCGTCTCCGGCGGCCAGACCCGGCGCCAGGTGATGCTCATCCAGGACTTCGGCCCCACGGTGCTCTGCTGCACGCCGTCCTTCGCCCTGTACCTGGCGGAGGTGGGTAAAGAAATGGGCGTGGATTTCGCCAAATCCAAGCTCCGGGTGGGGATCTTCGGCGCGGAGCCCTGGAGCGACGCCATGCGCACGGAGATCGAGGCCCGGCTGCACCTGGACGCCTTGGACATCTACGGCTTATCCGAAATCCTGGGGCCGGGGGTGGCCATCGAATGCGTCGAGGCCAAGCGCGGGCTGCACATCTTTGAAGACCACTTCCTGCCGGAGATCATCAACCCCGCGACCCTGGAGCCGCTGCCGCCGGGCGAGACCGGGGAACTGGTGATCACCACCATCACCAAAGAGGCCTTCCCGCTGCTCCGCTACCGCACCCGGGACATCACTTCGCTGGATTATGCGCCGTGCAAGTGCGGCCGCACCATGGCCCGCATCGGCCGCCTCCAGGGCCGCTCGGATGATATGCTCATCATCCGGGGGGTGAACGTCTTCCCCTCCCAGATCGAGTCCGTGCTGGTGGAGACCGAGGGCGTGGCGCCCCACTACCAACTGATCGTCGACCGGGAAGGGCAGTTGGACACCCTGGAAGTGGCGGTGGAAGTGGACGAGGCGGTCTTCTCCGACGAAGTCAAGGCCATGCAGGCCCTGGCCAAGGGCATCGAGCGGAAAATCAAGGATTACTTCACGGTCTCCGTCAAGGTGAAGCTGGTGGAGCCCCGGACGATACCCCGGAGCGAGGGGAAGGCGGTGCGGGTGATTGACCGCAGGAAGATGTAGGGGGCAGGGGCCAGTAATAGTGGTCAGTGGTCAGTGGCCAGTGGTCAGTAAAAGAAAGGGTTTGCTTGAATAAATCGGTGCGATCCTATAGGGATTTAGTGGCTTGGCAGAAGGCCATGGAGTTGGTTACCGAAATTTATCGAGTAAGTCATGGATTTCCGAAAGAAGAAGTTTTTGCCCTGACCAACCAGCTTCGTAGGGCTGCGGTATCAGTTCCCAGCAATATCGCTGAAGGACAGGGAAGATAGTCAAGGAAAGAGTTTCTTTACTTTCTTGGAAATGCCAAGGGTTCTCTATCGGAATTGGAGACTCAGGTTTTAATCGCGGGCAACCTCGGCTACCTGGGAGATGAAGGTGTAAATAACCTTTTAAACCGCGCGGCAGAGGTGGGGCGAATTCTAAACGGACTCATGGCTTCGCTAAAGAACAAAAACTAGGAAGCGAATTATTTAGCTATGCATCTTCTTTTCTGG
>DYJG01000620.1 GCA_020723225.1 Desulfobacca acetoxidans
TCCCGGCCCGGAAACCAGCCTGACCGGGGGCGGGAGCAGCTCTTTCAAGCCGAAGCGGGCCGCGGCCATGGTATGGGTGCCGCAGACCTCCATGATGGTCGCGGGCTCAGTCCCCAACTGTTTGAGCCGCCGGGCGATGTCCCGGACCAGTTCTTTATCCCGGAATTCGTCGCTAAATTTCATCGGCCAGCTTCCTGAGCAGAGACAGGGTTTCTTCGGCTTCCTCGGCGTCCAGCCGGGCGATGGCCAGGCCCGCGTGCACGAGGATATAATCCCCCAGGTTCACCTCCGGGAGCAGATCCAGGCGCACCTTCCGGGAGACGCCGTCCACGTCGGCCACGCCGGTGAAGCCTTCGATTTCAATGATCCGCATGGGTATGGCTAAACACATATGCACTCCGGTCTTCGGTCTTTGGTCTTTGGTCTTTGGTCTTTGGTCTTCAGTCTTCAGTCTTCGGTCTTCGGTCTTCGGTCTTCGGTTAAAAAATTTTGAGCTTGGAACCCGAAAGTTAAGACTTCTGCGAAAGTTGTTAACTGTCATTCTGAACGGAGCGAAGCGGAGTGAAGAATCTATCTTTTCTGACGATCATGATTTCCTATCTGTCTGTAATCATCCGCACCGCCAGGAAAAGCTGCCGCCAAAAACGAGGTTCTTCGGCCGCTTCGCTTCCTCAGAACGACAAATGGGGAGACTTTCGCAGAGGTCTCAACTTTGAACTGTTCCAGAAACAGCCCGTTTCATACACCCTTTTCCTGTAATAATCTCGCCGCCGCCACCGCCACCTGGCCCAAAGAGAGGCCGCCGTCATTGGGGGGCGCCTGGGTGTGGAAGAGCACCTCAAAGCCTTGCTCCTCCAGGCTGCGCCGCAGCTTGCTGAAGATCAAGGCATTTTGAAAACCCCCGCCGGAGAGGGCCGCCACGGATAATCCCGTCCGTGCCCGAACTTCTTCGCAGGCCGCGGCCAGCAAACGCACCAGGGAGTTGTGAAACCGGGCCGCTACCTTTTCCACCCGGGTCCCCCGGCGGTAATCCTCCGCCACCTCCTTAAAGAGGGCCGGGGTGTCCAGAATCAGGGGATCACCTTGTGTGTCCAGAGCTATTGGGTAGAACCCCTCTTCGTCCAGAGCAGCAACCATCTCCAGCTCCACCGCGGGCTGCCCTTCGTAGGTGCGCTCCCGGCAGACCCCCAGGGCCGCGGACACGGCGTCGAAAAGCCGCCCGGCGCTGGAGGTGGGGGGGGAATTCAGGCCCGTGGCCAACTGGCGCTTAAGCACCTGCCGCTCCAGGGGATTAAAGGCAAGGCCCAAGCGATCCGCAATTTCTCCAAAATCATCGCCATACGCGGCCTGAAGATAGGCCGCAGCCATGCGTACCGGCTGGCGCACTGCTGCTTCCCCCCCCGGGAGAGGCACCGACGCCAGATGCCCGGCCCGGGTAAAATCGGCCAGGTCCGCCACCAGGATCTCTCCCCCCCAGACCGTGCCGTCCGTGCCATAGCCGGTGCCGTCCAGGGCGATGCCGATGCATCTGTGGGTCCGTCCGTTCTCCGCCAGGCACGCGGCGATATGGGCGTGGTGGTGCTGTACGCCGATGCGCCGGAGGCCGTCATGCTCCAGGGCGTACCTGGTGCTGAGGTATCCCGGGTGCAGGTCGTGGGCGATGGCCTTAGGCTCCCGGCGGCAGAGGCCGGCAAAATGCCGGACGGCGTAGCGGTAGTAATCGTAGGTCTCGGCGGTGTCCAGGTCCCCGATGTGCTGGCTCAAAACCGCGGTGCTCCCCCAGGCCAGGCAAAAAGTATTTTTCTGCTCCCCGCCCACCCCCAGGAGGCAAGAAGTCTCCAGGGGCAGGCTGATGGACCGGGGCACCCACCCCCGGGCCCGGCGGATGG
>DYJG01000621.1 GCA_020723225.1 Desulfobacca acetoxidans
GCGCTTGGCCAGCTTCTGGGAAAATTCCTTGGGATTATATACCTTTATGGCCAGCCATTGCCAGCGCCCCTTCAGGTCCGGCAGCATCAGGATATAGAGATAAATGAGGGACAAGGCGGCATAGAGGTTCAGCACCGCCACGTCCCAGACCAGGGGGGAAGACAGTTTGGGGTGGATGAAGATGTTATAAAGCCTTAAGGGTTGGCCGATATCCGGGATGATGGAGATCATGGCCGCGGTCACGTTCACCAGGGCGGTGAGTGCCCCGATTTTGGCGAAGGGCTTCAGGTTTTCCACTCCGAAGAGGTAAATCAGGGAGCTCAAAACCAAACCGCCCGCAGCGTTGCCCACGAAAAAGGCCAGGCCCGAGACATACAGCCCCCAGGTGTAGGAATTGCGGAGGTTGGTGAGGACCAGGCCTTCCTTGAACTGGTAGACCCAGGCCGCGAACCCCGCCATCATGAGGATCCCGGTAATGATCAGCGCCGTTTTTTTGTTCATGGCCTAGACCTCCTTCCGTCTGGGAGGAAGATAGTAAACACTGGGTTTGGTCCCCTTCTCCCTAAGCAGGGTGAACCCGTTTTTATCCCGGATCATTTTCGAGACCTCGCTGTTCGGGTCGTCCAGGTCGCCTACGAAGCGGGCCTTGCCGGGGCAGCCCCGCACGCACGCGGGCTCCAGCCCCAGTGCCAGATAGTGGACGCAAAAGTTGCACTTTTCCACCACGCCTTTGGGACGGTTGGGGGTATAAACCAGCCTCCCGTTTAAGCGGTAATCCTGGGGATAGCCAAAAGTGTAGCCGGGAAGGTACCCATACTCCTGCATGGACTTTTGGGGGTCCTCCCAGTTAAACTGGCGCACCCCGTAAGGACACGCGGCCATGCAGTAGCGGCAGCCGATGCATCTTTCGAAGTCCACCAAAATCGAGCCGTCTTCGTGGCGGTAGGTGGCGTCCACCGGGCAGACCTTCTCGCAGGGCGCGTTCTGGCAGTGCTGGCAGTGGACGGGGAGGAAGTACTCCCGGCCTTTCTCCGGCGGCACCGCGTGGAAGTCGCTGCCGGGGGTGACCACCCGGTTCCACCAGGTGCCCGCGGGCTGGGCGTTGTGCTGTTTGCAGGCCACCACGCAGGAGCGGCAGCCGATGCATTTCTCCAGATCGATTACCATGCCCCGTCTCATGCCGTCACCCTCCTTACGTCCACCAGGCACTCGTTCCATACCGTGGTGGGCGACCAGATACCGGGGACGAAATAGATTTCATGCAAGGGTTTGATCCAGTACATGGTCAGGGAATTATAGGACTCGTTCTTCAGATATCTCGCCCACCACCCCTGTTCGAAGATGGCCGTCCCCTGGCGGCATCCCGGGTCAATGACCGCGTAACACTTGGTTTTGCCCCGATTATTATAGATTTCCACCAAATCGCCGGTCTTGATGCCCCGCTCCTTGGCGTCCTTTTCGTTCAGGAAGGCCTTGGGCATATGCCCCTGCAATTCATTGAGCCAGACATTGTTGGAATGGGTGGAGTGCACCCGGTAAAGGGAATTCTTGGTGACAAATCGGAGCCGGTATTTCTCCCGGGTGCTCGGGTCCACCTTGTACTCGGTGTCCGCAAAGGTTTCTTTATGGACGGGAAGCTGCTCCCTCTCCTGCAGGAAGAGGTCTTCGTCCTTGTAGAATTCGATGCGCCCGCTCTTGATGAATTTGGCGGTCACCGGCAGGGGCGGGGGATAAGTCCTGGGCGGAAATGGAACCCGGTCGTGGACCTGCTCCCAGAAGGGAATCTGCCGGTCGCCGGGGGCCTCGGAATGGAGGCGGACCGGCCCTTTTTTAAGCATCTCCAGGGTGATGCCTTTGGTTTCCATACCGCCGTTGGCCAGGAGCAGT
>DYJG01000622.1 GCA_020723225.1 Desulfobacca acetoxidans
GAAGGAAGCCAGCAACACCTATCCGAGAAATATTCCGGCCAGATAGGGATTCATATAGTTGTCGGGTTTCATCTCAGCACCCCGCGGATTTCTTTTTGGGTGGACTTGGAGCCTGGGGGGCCGCAGGAGCGGTGGTCGACCCTCCAGGAGAGGGGGCTAGTGGTGGCGGTTTCACCCCGGTAGGGCCGACTCCTGGCAAGGGGGTTTCCCGCACGGCGCGATTAAGTTCCGATTCCGTCCAGTATCCCTCCAAACCGCCATGCAGGACCTTGATGGGGCGAGAGGTCTTCTGGGAGAGAATGCCGCCTACGGCCATGGCCAGAGAACCGTCCCGGTCCACCAGAATCAGGGTTACGGAGCCTGACAGATAGGCCGGGCTGTTCATGACGTCGATGATGTCGGCATTACGGGATCCTGGCAGATTATAGTCGGCAAAAGCCTCCGGCGGCCGGATATCCACTAGTTCAAAGGAGTCGGGCAGGTCCAGAATAAGGCGCTTGAGGGCCGCAGGGGCGAGACGTTCCGGTAGCTTGATATCCCGCTTGGGAACCAGAGGCGAAGGGGTCGCTGGGGCTGCCGTCGGCGTGGCTACCGCCGCACCCTTAGCGTCGGGGCCGAAGGTGGGAAGCCCGGCGGCGATCCAGGCCTCGCTGCCGCCATCCAGGCTGGCCACCTTTTTGAAGTTCAGGCGCTCTAAAAGGCCCACGGCCAGGCTGGAACGGAACGCGGAATTGCACACCGCCACCACCCGCTGCCCGGGGTCCAGCTTGGCCGGGGCCAGTTCAGCCAGGTGGATGAGAGGCAGGTTGACCACCGTGCCGATGCGCAGCCCCATCCACTCGTTGGGCAGACGCACATCAACGATAACCGGACTATCCGGGGTCTGCATTTGGGCATAAAGTTCCTTGGGTTTGATCAACTCATTTTTAGCCAGGGGCAAGCCGGCTTTTGCCCAGGCCTCCGGGGTAATGACCTCCGCCCGGTAGCCCACCCGGTGCAGCCGGAGCACCGCTTCTTTGAGTTCCCCAGAGTGGCCGCACAGCACCAGCTTGCCCTCCCAGGGGACCATGGTGCCCACCCAGGTCTCCAGCCGGCCTCGCACCGCGATATTCACGGAATTGGGAATGTGGCCCGCGGCGTATTCCTTGGCGCTGCGCAGGTCCACCACGTAAAATTGCTTGGGATCGGTGAGCGCCAGATCGGGCTTTTTGAGCACCGGCTCTGCCTGCCAGCGGATCAACTCCGGCCCCTTTTTGTTCAGGGCCGCGTTGTGCTTGAAATATTGGGGGGCTTCCGGCAACCCGTCCAAGACCGCGGCGATATATTCCCCCCGGGTTTTATGTTTCACATAGGGATTGGTCACCTTCTGGGCCCCCAGGGTGGAAGTGGGCTCATCGCTCAGATGGGCGCCGCAGAGGGAGCCGGCACCGTGGGCCGGAAAGATATTAATATTATCGGGTAGTTTGCTCAACTTTTGGGTCCAGGTGTCGTAACTCTGGGAAGCCAAAGAGGCGGCGGAGGCGGTGCCGCCCATGAGATCGGGACGGCCCACACTACCGATAAAGAGTGCATCTCCCGTAAGGATAAGGTTGGGTTTATCCGGTTGTTTTTTCGGGGCCACCAAACCACAGAGGCCGTCGGGGGTGTGACCGGGGGTCTCCAAAATTTTGACCAAAGCTGCCCCCACCTCGATTTTGGAGCCTTCCTTCAGGGGTTGGTGAGGAAACTGGTCCCCGCTCCGAGCGCTGGCGTAGATGGGGCACCCAGCAGCCTTTGCCAGCTCCAGGTGCCCGGCCACGAAATCGGCGTGGTTGTGAGTCAAAAAGACCCCCATGATTTTCAGTTTTTCTTTTTTGGCCAGGTCAATGTAAGTGAAAACATCAC
>DYJG01000623.1 GCA_020723225.1 Desulfobacca acetoxidans
GGCCGTACCGTCGGCGCCGGAGTGGTGAGCGAGATTGTGGAATAGCTTATGAGAGACATCATTACCTTATCCTGTAGCGAATGTAAGCGCCGTAATTATACGACCACCAAGAATAAGCGGCGGACACCCGACCGGCTGAACTTCAAGAAGTATTGTGCGTTTTGCCGGACCCATACCCTGCACAAAGAGACCAAGTAGGAGAGAAACAGGCCAGTAGCTCGAACGGTTAGAGCGCCGGTCTCCAAAACCGGATGTTGGGGGTTCGAATCCCTCCTGGCCTGCCAGTTATGGAGTAAAGAGGGTTGACCAGCGGGGTCCTTCAGGGTGAGGCGCAATTACCCTTGTCGCTAGCTCTCCCCCCTTGCAATCACTATTGGCGAACTTATTATTAAGGAATGATGTTTTTTCTGTTTCGGGTGGGCCGGCCCGGCAGCAGAATGGTTTTTGGCTGCAACGCGGCCGGTAGCGAGGAAGTGGGACCGACAACATGAAAAAGACCAAAACCACGAAGCCCAAAGGCGCAGCCAAAGAAGGAGGAGCAAACTCCAATAAGGGCCAGGTGGTGAAGTTGAAGCCCGCCAAACCCCGGGCGCCCTGGACCAGCAAGCTGCCGCCGGTGGGGCAGTACTGGAAAAACAGCGTGCAGTTCGTGAAGGAGGCCTGGCAGGAACTGAAGAAGGTGAACTGGCCGGGCCGCAAAGAGACCCTGGGGGGCACCGGGGTGGTGCTGATCCTGGTGGTCATTATCTCCATCTTTTTGGGTTTGATCGATTTCAGCCTCTCCCGGTTGGTCAGACAGATCATTCACTGAGGCAAGGGACCTGTAAGTGTCGCAGAAGTGGTATATCATCCACACCTATTCCGGCTTTGAAAAGAAGGTGGAGGAGGCCATCAAGGAGCGGGCCAGGTCCCGGGGCCTGGAACACCTGGTCTCCGAGGTGCTGGTGCCCACGGAAACCGTGGAGGAGATGGTCAAGGGCGAGCGCAAGCTCTCCCACCGCAAGTTCTATCCCGGCTACGTGCTGGTGCGCATGGAACTGACGGACGAGTCCTGGCATTTGGTGAAAGATACCCCCAAGGTCACCGGTTTTGTGGGCAGCAAGGATGAGCCGGTGGCCATCCCCGAGGAAGACGCCCAGAAAATCATCGCCCAGATGCAGGAAGGGGTGCTCAGGCCCAAGCCCAAGATCAGTTTTGAGCAAGGCGACAAGGTGCAGGTCACGGACGGGCCGTTTGCCAATTTCACCGGGCTGGTGGACGAAGTGCGGCCGGACCGGGGCCGGGTGCGGGTGATGATCAGCGTCTTCGGGCGGCCCACGCCGGTGGAGCTAGAATTCACTCAGATAGAGAAGATATAGGAATAGGAATAGGTTTTAGGTTTTAGGTTCTGGGTTCTGGGAATAAACAGGGTCAGACCCAAAACCCAGAACCTAAAACCCAGAACCAAGAACCTGAAAGCCGTAAAAGGATCGAAATATGGCCAAGAAAGTTATCGCTCAGATCAAACTCCAAATCCCCGCGGGGCAGGCGAACCCCTCACCGCCCATCGGTCCGGCCCTGGGCCAGCACGGGGTGAACATCATGGAATTCTGCAAGAGCTATAACGCCAAGACCGCGGGCCAGGAAGGGACCATCATTCCGGTGCTGATCACCGTTTACGCCGACCGTTCCTTCACTTTCATCACCAAGACGCCGCCCGCTTCCGTTTTGGTCAAGCAGGCCGCGCAGTTGGCCAAGGGCGCCAAGGAGCCGGGCCGGGAGAAGGCGGGGAAAATCACCAAGGCCCAGTTGGCGGACATCGCCAAGTTAAAGATGCCGGATTTGAACACCGTGGACCTGGAAATGGCCATGAACAGCATCGCCGGCAC
>DYJG01000624.1 GCA_020723225.1 Desulfobacca acetoxidans
CCGGCCTTCACTTTCCCTTAGGGGAAATCCTGCAGATAGTTCTGGAGTTCTGCGGTAATGAGGCCCTGAAGCAGCACCTGAAAGCAGTGATCGCCAAGCAGGGGGAGATTTTCCGCACCCAGGAAACGGAAGCCGCTTTTGCCCAATTGGGCGCGAGCCTGCCGGTGGAAGACGGTTTCACCAATTTCCCGGTGGAAGAAACACTCAAAATCTTACACGGCCATTGTACGGATAAACGCTTCCAAGACCTCTTTACCAAGATTCTGGCGTCCGCGGGCAAACTTTTCCCCATGCCCGAGCTACCCCTGGAAGGGCACCCGGTGGAGGCCGCGCCGACACCGGCGCCTGCGCCTGCGGCGGTCCCTGCGCCCCAACCTCCAGGCTTCCTGCCCCTGTGGGAGGATTTTTTCCAAAAGATCCAGGACCTGGCCGCCCAGGCCCAAAGCGCGCCGGAAGTCCCGGCCCACTCCGAAGGCAACTCCCTGGAGGAGGATAAAATCCGGGAAACCACCGCGGTCCTGGATCGGATTACCCAGTCCCTGTCCCGGATCATGGAGGCCCTGGCCTTCCAGGACCTCACCGGCCAGCGCCTGCTCCAGGTCTTGAAGATCCTGCGCTCCCTCCAGTTCCAGATCTTGACCATGGTGGTGTCCGCGGGCACCAAGCTGAAAAAGAAGGCGGAGCAAAAGGGCATTACCCTGGAAGAAAGCGGCATGATGGCCCAGGACGAGATCGACCGCCTCATGGGCAACCTGGCGCCCCCCTCCTCACCCTCCGGGGATAATGTGGAATGCGCGGTGGACGGCCGGGTCCTGGATCAGGAGGCCGTTAACGACTTGCTCACCAGTATGGGCTTTTAGGACCGTTTTCCGTTTCCCGTTTTTCGTTTTCCGTAAAGAACTTCGGTCTAAAGAATAATGCTTTGCAGGGGCGAACCACTCGGTTCGCCTCTTTTTGGGGTGGTACAATCTGCTTCCCCTGAAGAAAATCAGAAGGTGTATTGAAAAGTCAGGATGGGAGAATAATTATAGCCGATGTTTTTCCCGGCCGCGTCCACGGCCAGACCCCCGGCGAAGCACCAATGCTCATTCAAGATGTATTCCAGCCCGATCACCAGGCCAAGCAAGGCCTGGGCCGGTTCCTGGGATTTGGGACCCGCCAGATTCCCTGCCTGCCAGTTGCTGTAAAACTCCCAGATTACCGCCCATTGGGGGGTCAGGTACCATTCCGCGGCCAAATTCAGGGTCACCTGGTCCCGGGGATGGGTCTTCCTGCCGTTCACAAAAGCGGTGGTGGGCACGGTGTACCAGAGATTGGCGTACAGATAAACCGGGCAGAGCCATTTGGAGAGATTAAGCCCGGCGGTGAAGGTGTAGGCGCCGCTTCCCAGCCGGTCGGTGCCTAGATTCAGGGCATTGAGGCGCCGGTGGTGGCCGGTGGGGAACCCGAACCCGGCCAGCGCGGTGCAGGTGGGGGTGTGGCCGGTATCTTCCAGGAACTGATACTTGAGATTGAGAGTAGTGTCCCCCAAGCCGCCGAAATCCGCGGAGCCGAATCCGCGGGAGGAGGGCAGCCGGGCATCCCGGGCCCAGTTATGGAGATACGGAATGGTAAGCTGAGCCTCCGTTTTGGGGGAAAGACCATAGCTGAATTGCACGGGCACTTGCAGGGAGTAAAAATCCCCTTTGCTGCCCACCCGGCGCCAGTTTGGGGAAAAATCCCCGCCCCTGAAACCCATTTGAGCCAAAGGCTGAATGGTAAAATTCCCCTGGCCGATGACCACCGCGGTGTCGGTGATCAGCGGGCCCAGGTTGTGCGCCGGGGGTTTATCCGGTTCAAGCGGGGG
>DYJG01000625.1 GCA_020723225.1 Desulfobacca acetoxidans
TCGCGACCCATGTTTCGCCGGAACCCTGATAGAACCGTTACATGCGATTGCCCTGAAGGGTTGGAAAAAGGCTTGTGGTGAAGGATGGTTATGTTATTTTATAATGGTGGTTAATCTTAATTCTTCGGGGAAAATCCAGTAGTGTCGGCCATCAGCAGGCTGAAAAAGTGGTTCGCGGGCAGACGCCGGCCGGCAGAGCAGCCGGTATCCCTGGCGCCCCAGCCTGCCCTCCTGGACCGCTATCGTCATTACAAGCGCCTGCTGGCCGCCAACAGCGCCATTTTGACCATGGTCACCGACCTCCAGGTGAAGATGAACGAAGGGTTTTTATTCGACATGCACTACGTGCGCGGCGCCTGCCAGCGGCTGGGCCAGGAGGTGGAGGCCATGGTCAAGGCCCTCACCGCCATGTCCGGGGGTCGTTACCAGGCACTGGAGGAAGCCCGGCACAGGGTGGAGGCCAGGATTATCCAGGAACTGGCGGGCGTCACCTTTCAGCCAGGACCCCTGGTCCTGCCCCTGGCGGAGGTAAAGGAGGGGCAGTTCTTCGGCGCCAAGGCCGAAAAATTGGGGGACCTGGTGCGGCTGGAGCTGCCCGTACCCCGGGGCTTTGCAGTGAGCGCCTATGCCCAGAAGCTCTTTTTTGAAGAATCCGGCCTGGAAGAATTTATCCGGGAGCAGATCCGGCGCTCCCATATCCGGGACCTGGAGAGCCTGAAAGAGGCGGGCGCGGCCATCAGGGAGCGGGTCATGGCCCAGGACCTGCCCCGGGTCCTCTCCCAGGCCTTGGCCGCACACCTGGCGGATTTGGCTCCCCGGGTGGCGGCGCGCAGCTCTGCGCTCCAGGAGGACAGCCTCTTCAGTTTTGCCGGCCAGTTCGAAACCTTCCTCAACGTGCCCCGGGAAAAGGTGGAAGAATCGTACAAAGAAGTGCTGGCCAGCCAATTCACCCCCCGGGTCCTCTACTATTGCCATACCAGCGGCTTCGCCTACCAGGAGCTGGCCATGGGCGTGGTGGTCATGGAGATGGTGGACGCGGCCTCTGCCGGAGTGCTTTATACCGCCGATCCCCGCCAGGGGGGGGAGGCCACCATCGTCAACGCGGTCTGCGGCCTCGGGTCCCTGGCCGTGGGCGGGGTGGTGGAACCGGACATCTACCGGGTGGAGGAGGAAAAAATTGTCAGCCGGCAGGTGGGGGAAAAGACCCGCATGCACCTGCCGGCCCCGGAGGGCGGCCTCCTCGACCTGGAGACGCCCCCCGAAAGAAAGGGGGCCTGCCTGGATGAACGGCAGGTCCTGGCCCTCCACAATTTGGGGACGACCCTGGAGAAGCATTTCGGCTTGCCCCAGGACATTGAATGGGCCATAACCGGAACGGGACAGCTTTACCTCCTCCAGGCCCGGCCTTTGCGGATCAGCCGCCAATTAAAGGCCGAATACCTGCCGCCCCGGCTTAAGGACGCGGAGATTCTCCTGGAAAACGGCGCCATCGCCTCCCGGGGCGCGGGCGCGGGGCCGGTGCACCTGCTGCAGGACGACCGGCTCCAGGACGTGCCCCAGGGCGCGGTGCTGGTGGCCCGCCGGGCCTTGCCCGAATACGGTCTGGTGATAGGGCGGGTGGCGGCCATGGTCTGCGAAACCGGCAGCCCCACCAGCCACTTGGCCACGGTCCTCCGGGAGGCCGCGGTGCCCGGGGTCTTCGGGGCCAAAAACGCCACCGCCAGGCTGAAGACGGGGGAGTTAGTGACGGTGGACGCCTATTACGGCAACGTCTATCTGGGCCGCCGCGACGAACTGCTGAAGCCGCCGCCGGGGGACGCGGTGTTGCGCCAGAGCCGGGCCTGG
>DYJG01000626.1 GCA_020723225.1 Desulfobacca acetoxidans
GAAAATCTTCGCAAAGTTATCATCATCTAAATTTAAGAAAATTATTTTTCTGTTTCGACCTGGTTTAAAATATGAATAAATTTCCATAAGTAATGGATTTTCAACGGGAATGTAATAAACATTATTTGTCCCTTCTCCGACCAAGTCAGGGAAAACTATTGAGCATTTCAAATTTGCATTTATCGCGGTTCTTCTACGGGCATTATGCAATTTAATACGATATAAAAAACCACATCCTCTGCTTTTTGATGGGTTTTTACAAATAGCTTGTGAAAATTCTATCTTTGGAGATAAATAATGAAAGAGAAATAACCATACCAAAAATGAAGATAAGACACCAGTCATTACACCTGTAATAAGAGAAACAAAATCCATATCAACTTTCCTTTTATTCAGAGAAAGTTGAAGGCCATCTCCTGAAGAATCCCTTCTATCAAACCGGCGTCGATGGCGATCAAAGAGTCTTGCCGAAAGATATCCAGGATGGACAAGATAATCAAGGCCCCGGCCACCATCACCCCGGCCTTGGCGGGTTCCATGCCCGGGAGCCGGGCCCTTTCCCCTTCCGGCAGGCGGCAGAGGAGCGCCGCCAATTCCGCTAATTGCGTCCGGGTCAGGACCAGGTTATTGACCCGGGAGGCGTCGTACCGGCTCATTTTTAAAGCCAGGGCCGCCAGGGTGGTGACCGCGCCCGCGGTGCCCACCAATCGGGGCGCGCCGGTCAGGCGGGGTTGGAGGTTATGGCGATAAAAATCCTCCAACCTTTCCTTAATTTCCTGCTTCAGGGCAGCCACCGCCTCCGGGCGGGGCGGGTCCCCCAAAGGCCGGGCCCGGCTCAGGGTCAGCACGCCCAGGGGCTGGCTGGCGAAATAAGGCTCCCGCCCCAGGCGGACGAGGGCCCATTCCGAACTGCCGCCGCCCACGTCGAAGACCGCCAATTCCGGGGCCGCCAGATACTCCGGGGCCAGGGCCGAAAACACGCCTTTTAAAGACAGCCGGGCCTCTTCCTCCGGTGACAAAACCTGCACTGGCAGGCCCAACTCCCGGACCTGCTCCAGAAACCCCTCACGGTTCCGGGCCTGGCGCACCGCCTGGGTGGCCACCACCCGGGAGGCTTCCACGCCATCGGCCCGCATCAGGCGGTCGAAATTTTCCAGGGCTTTGAGGGTCCGAGCCATGGCCTCCGGAGCCAGGGTATCGCTCCCGGCCAAGCCCTCCCCCAGGCCGGTGACTTCCCGGTAATGCGCCGCCATCCGGAAGCGCCCCGGTCCGGTGAGTTCGGCCACCGCCAGGCGCACCGTCAGGGAACCCAGGTCAACCGCTGCGAAGCGTCGCACCATTTCCTCAGTGAGCAGTAAGCAGTAAGCAGTGAGCAGGAAAAAAAGAGTGGTTTGACAAGGTCATGCTTTTACTGATCACTGATTACTGATCACTGATCACTATCTTCCCGCCCTTCCCCTAGATCGAAACTTAACAGTTCAGCAGCTCATAAACCTCCGGCCAGGTGCGGTTTCCTTCGGCGCAGTCCAGGCCGTAGCCCACCAGGAAGCCTTTTTCCACCACAAAGCCGGTGTAGTCCAGGGGCACTTCCACCCGCCGGCGTTCCCGTTTGTCGATGAGGCAGCAAATTTTCAGGGACCGGGGCTGGTGGGAGAGAAGGTGCTTCTGCAGAAAATCCAGGGTCAGGCCCAGGTCCACGATGTCTTCCACGATGAGTACGTCCCGGTCTTTCAGGCCCTCTTCCACGTCCTTGGTGATGTGGATCTCCCCTGAAGAGATGGTGTTTGCGCCGTAGCTCTTCAGGCGCACGAAATCCACCACCA
>DYJG01000013.1:0-1358 GCA_020723225.1 Desulfobacca acetoxidans
AGCAGGAGCAGCACCACCCCCAGGGTGGCGAACAGGGGCCGAAAGACCATCTGCAGGGGATTGAGATAAGGGGCCATCTGGATGTTCTGGGCCGCCTGAAAGCTGATCAGGCTGTAGTACAAGGTATTGCTGTAAAAGAAATACCCGCCCAGCACCAGGAAGAAAAACCCGGTGATATAAAAAATGGGAGTGGCGAAATAGACCACCAGCTCCTTCCTGAGCACCGCGGTGAAACTGCCCGTGTTTTTCATGATTCTTCTTCCGCCGCCTCCTCTGGGGTGGCCTCTTCTTCGGTCACCAGATTGAGGAAGACTTCTTCCAGAGTGAATTCCTGGGCCTTAAGCTCGAGCAAGTCCCAGCCCCGCTCCACCACCAGGCGCGCCAATTGGGGCCGCGCGTCCTGGTCGTTGGCGGCCACCACCAGGAATTTTCCGTCTCCCTGGCCGGCCACCTCCTGGACTTGGGGGATTTTTTGCAGCGCCGCGGCCACTTCAGCCTCCGGCCCCCTGACCGCCAACCGGACCCGGGAGCCGTGGCCCAACTGCCGGGAGAGATTCTCCGGGGTGTCTCCGGCCACGATCTGGCCTTTGTTGATGATGATCACCCGCTGGCACAACTGGCTCACTTCCGGGAGGATATGGCTGCTCAGGATGACCGTGTGCGCGCCGGCCAGCTCCTTGATCAATTGGCGGATTTCCACGATCTGGGACGGGTCCAGGCCGATGGTGGGCTCATCCAGAATGAGCACCGGGGGGTTGTTCAACAGCGCCTGGGCCAACCCCACCCGTTGGCGGAAACCTTTGGAGAGGGCGGCGATCAGGGTGTTCTGCACCTGCTCCAGACCGCAGGCGGCCTTGACCCGGCTCAATTCCCCGTTTTCCGCCTTGGCCTCCACCCCCTTGGACTGGGCCGCAAAGCGCAGAAACTGGTTCACCGTCAGATCGGTGTACAACGGCACCGTCTCCGGCAGATACCCCAAAGAATTCCGCACCTCCAGGGACTGGGTGACGCAATCTTTGCCGTTGATGCGCGCGGTTCCGGAAGATGGCGACAAAAACCCGGAGAGAATTTTCAGGGTGGTGGTTTTCCCCGCGCCGTTGGGGCCCAGAAAGCCGACGATCTCGCCGGCCGCCACCTCAAAATTCAGGCGGCTGATGGCCAGGGTGCGGCCGTAATATTTGGTTAAATCCTGGACTTCAATCATCATGTCCATGTTCGATCCCATCTGAGTTGCATGGCGTTAATCGGAAAACATCAAACTTTAATTTTAACCACTCTTCTCATTCTGGCAAGAGACAAATTTTAGGGGCCAGGGGCCAGGGGCCAGGGGTCAGGGGTCAGGGGTCAGGAGTCAGGAG
>DYJG01000013.1:1368-14199 GCA_020723225.1 Desulfobacca acetoxidans
TAAAAAAAGCAGAATTCACCGCAGAGACGCAGAAAACGCAGAGAAAAGACTTTTGCAAAAGGCTTGGCAAGGATTGAATCTTTTAAAAATAGTCTTATCTTAGCTTTCAAACATATTACCCTCAGTGCAAAACCCCGGCAATGGATCAGCCTCTGATCCGCAAAAAGACTTCACCTGCCGGTACTTGCAAAAAACAATGGACTTCCCCTAGCTGCTTGCTAAAATAGGTTCTCATACAATCGGGGGAAATATTGGCGGCACCCGCCAACCTGCCTGGAACATTACACAGATTCATTAATTTTGTGGGCCACAAGGAGGGGGATATGCTGTACCGGATACGTTTCGGGGCCTGGTTTCTGGCCCTGGCCATCTTGCTGACGCCTTTGGGAGTCGGGGCCAAGGAAGCCCCGACGCTGACCCTTAAGGATTTGATCACCAAGGCTCTGGAATTCAGCCCGGAGGTCAAGGCCACCAAGGCGGAGACCAGGTTCGCCCAGGAACAGCAGGCGGAGGTCAAGGGTTATTATTATCCGCAATTGAATGTCGAGGCGGTGGGGGGGTTGGTCCCCAATGCCAAGCGGCCCTTTGTCTCGGGCCAAAATATTATTTACCAGCCCAATAATAACCGCATCAGCGGCATCAACGTCTTCGGACACCTGGACGCCACCGTTTTTCAACCCCTTTACACCTTCGGCAAAATCGCCTACCGGGAACGGGCCGCGGCCAGGAACATCAAGATCAAGGAATTGGGGGAGGATGCCAAACGGGGAGAAGTCATCGCCCGGGTTTCAGAAGCCTATTACGGCCTGGTGCTGGCGGAGCAGGGCAAGGACGCGGTGCGGGAAGCCCGCACCTATCTGAGCGACACCCGGGAGCGCATCACCCGGTTGCTGGCCATCAACTCTCCCAACGTCAAGGAAACCGATAAATATCGCCTGGCCATGTATGAAGGGGGCGTGGAAAAATTCGCGGCCCAGGCCGAGGAAGGCGCCAAGGTGGCCTACGAGGCCCTGAAAGCCATGATAGGCTATGGCCCGGGGCAGGACTTCAAGGTGCCCCAGGAGCTGCCCAACCCCGCGGCGGCCCCCGGCACCCTGGACCAGCACGTGCGCACGGCCCTGGAGTTGCGGCCCGAATTCACCCAGTTGAAGGAAGGCCTGGTGGCCCGGCAACTGCTGGTGGACGCGGCCCGGGCCGACCAGTATCCTTCCCTTTTTGCCGCGGTGACCTCGGCCATTGCCGGCGCGCCGGGACGCCAGCCGGCCCGGGACCCTTATATTTACGACTATTTTAATACCATCTACGCCTTCCCGGTGGTGGGGGTGAAGTGGCACTTCGACTTCGGCATCACCAAGGCCAAGATCAAGCAGGCCCAGGCGGAATTGGAACAGTTGCAGGAGAACGAAAGAACCGCGTTGATGGGCATTCCCGTGGAAGTGGCCCAGGCCTACGGCAAGGTCCAGGAAAATTATAAGGCCTCGGTGGGTCTGGAAAAGTCCTACGTCAACGCCCGGCGCTGGCTCATCACTTCCTTCAGCAACTTCGACATGGGCCTGGGGAAGATGGAGGACATCTTCCAGGCCTTTGAGCGGTACGGGACCTTCCGGGGCGATTACCTGCTGGCCCTCTACCAGTATAATCTGGGTGTGGCCCAATTGGAGAAGGCTACCGGCGCCTACCGGCGCACCCTGGCCGCCGCGGCCCCGGCCCCGGCGCCGGCCAAGGCGAAATAATACCGTTTTCGGTTTTCAGTTTTCGGTTTTCGGTTAAAAGATTTTTGATTATCAGCAAGTTAGCAATTTGGTTTGTCGCAGGTGCAACCGAACTTGGTATAAAGAGGCGATGCCGAATGTCCTCTCTTGGTTGACCATCATGGCCGCCGCCCGGTTTTTAGCCGGCGGCGGCCGTGAACTTGTTTCAAAACCGATCCGAGGCTTCAGAGAGGTTATCCACCATCAAAAAGGTGGAAATGACGGCTTTTAAGTCCCCCTGTTTAAAGGGGGATTTAGGGGGATTTTAGGCGGTTATAAAATCCCCCCTGCCCCCTTAATCCTCAGAAAACTTCGAGCCTGCCCCGAAAATATGCCGAAATTTGGTAAGACTCTGCTGCCCTTAGGCGTCTATTTTATTTTGGCGGCGGTGGTCTTCCACCGCGACTTAAGCGTGGGTTTCCTGTGCGATGACGTCTATGCCATCGACCTGAGTTTAAAACCGTGGCTCTCTTATGAAGAGGGTTCTTATCAATTCCTGGGGCCGGCGTTTGCCGTCAATTATGCGCTGTTCCGGTTGTTTCAGTTAAATCCCTTGCCTTATCATGTCTTTCATCTGTTCTGGGTCGTCGTCAATGCCGCGTTGACCAAGGCCCTGGCGGACAACCTGGGCCTGAAGCCCTGGCAGGCCTGGGCGGCCGGGCTGTTGGCGCTGTTTAACGCCGTGGCCGCGGAGGCCATTCTGTGGTACGCGGTTTTTCCCACGGTGATGATGACCACTTCGGTCCTCCTGGGTCTGCTCTGCCTGGCCCGCTATCGCGCCACCGGCGCCGGGATTTGGAGGTGGGCCTACCTGGGCCTGGCGCTCTTTGCCCCCTTGATGGAATCCAAGGGGGTGATCCTGCCTCTGTTGGGCTATCTTTTTGACCGTTGGTGGGGCGCGGCGGCTGCCTCCACCTGGAGGAGCAGGATTTTTTTCGGCTGGCAACTGCACCTCGCCGCCCTGGGCGTCATGGGGAGTACCCTGCTGCTGCGCGCCGGTTTGGGAATCAGGTCCTATGTAATTGATATGCCTCCCTATGAAAAATTTAAGACTTTCATGGCCACCCTGGTCAACACCTTCTTTCATGGGGTGGATGATCATATCTCGCCATTTTTGGGGGGGATTCCCTATGTGCCGGTATATTATGCCCTGTTGCTGCTGCTCCTGGCCTTGCTGTTGTGGGCGCTGCTTATCAGCCCCGGGGCGGAACGCCGGCGCTTAGCCTTACTGATCCTGGCCTGGTGGACGGCTTCCCTGCCGCACACCCTGGCGGCCAATGTTCAGCCCCGTTATTTTTATCTCCCCGGGGTTTTTGCCGCCCTGGTGCTGGTGGAAGTGTGGGAAAGCTTCAGCCGCAGGGCCCGGAAACCCCAATTGGCTTATGTTTTGGTGGGTTTGGTCTTGGCAGGTTATCTGGCCATGGACTTCAAGGGGTTTCAATATTCTTTGGACTCCTACCAGGAGGCATCCCGCATCTATGACGCCGGCATCAAATTTATTAAGGAAAAGGCACCGGTTCTTACGCCGGACACCCGTTTGCTCCTGATAGACTTCCCGGATTATATTTACAGCCGCCAGGGTCAAAGCAGGATACGCAAATATTATGCTCTGCTCTATCGCAACGCTCTTCCCTCCCACCTGCGGCTGCTTTACGGTGTGGAAAAAGTCGATGTTTCCCTGGTGCGCCTGGCCGCCCCCAGCAGGGATAATCCGGTCCCCCTGGGAAAACCGGCCACTCCTGCCGAAGTGCAGGAAATGCTGGCCCGCCCCGGAGCCCTGGCCATCCAATATCTTCCCGACCCGCCGCGTTTCGTCGAGGTTTCTAGAACCCCGAGCGAATAATTCTGATCCGAAAAGAAGCCTCACGCAAAGACGCAAAGACGCAAAGCAAGACGCAAGAACCTAGTAAAAAACAGGGAACCGGTGGGGCGGCCGTCTCTGGCCGCACTAGAGGTTGGCGGGCGGGACGCCCGCCCCACCAGCTTTTTCATGATTTTAAGGTGATCAATGGCCCATGAGGAACTACCCTGATTAAGTTCCCGGAGAGTTAGGGATTAATTATTTATTTGTAAGGAAATTGTTAATCTTATCAAAACTATATTTTATCAGCAGTTTTAGAGGCCAGCGATTTTGGAAAAAGCCTTCACAAAGTTTCTGACCTATGGCAAAATAGTATACAAATTAAACCATGTTAAGAATTCATACCAACTCGCAATCAAAAGGCAACAAATTGTAGGGGCGAACCTTGTGTTCGCCCCGAATGCATCTGGGCGAACACAAGGTTCGCCCCTACGAAAAAATTGTTCGTTTGATTGCGAATTCGTATCGATAGTTTCTTATAATAATTGTTAAAGAAGGAGGTTGTTTAATTAATAACAACGTTAGTTTCGGATGCGAAAGGTGAGAGATGAAAAAAACCTATATTTTGGATACCAATGTGCTTCTGCACGACCCGGAATCCTTATTCTCCTTCGAAGACAATGCCATCGTTTTGCCGCTGTCGGTCATTGAGGAATTGGACCGCATCAAGAGGCGGGGCGACGACGTGGGCAGAAACGCCAGGGATGCCTCCAGAAAACTGGATGATCTCAGGCTCCTGGGCCGGCTTTCGGAAGGGGTGGATCTCCCCGGCGGCGGGTCCATCAGAATCGAGATGAACGGCAACAAGACCTTCGATTTTTTTGAAGGCATCGATTTAAATAACGTTGATAATAGAATCCTGAAATTGGCTTATTTCCTGACTAATAATGAGAATAATCCGGTAGTGTTGGTGACTAAAGACCTGAATCTGAGAATAAAAGCCGACGTTTTAGGAATAACAACGGAAGATTTTTACAGTGATAAAGTGGATTATGCCAAATTATACCAGGGAGTTTGTGAGCTATATTTTTCCGACCAGGAAATAGATCGGTTTTATCGGGAAGGTTTCCTCGATTTTCCGCACAATAATCTCCATCCCCACCAGTTCTGCATCCTGAAAGTCCGGGAAAATCCGTCTATGTCCGCCCTGGCCAGATACTACGGCAAGAGGCTGCATAAGCTGTCTTATGAGGGCAAGTCCGTCTACGGCATCAAGTCATTGAACAAAGAACAAAAATTCGCCCTGGACCTGCTGCTGGACGACCACCTCAGGATCGTCACCCTGGTGGGCAAGGCCGGGACCGGGAAGACCATCCTGGCCCTGGCCGCGGGGTTGGAAAAGATTTACGAAGAAAACGGCAGATACAACCGCATGCTGATCACCAGGCCCATCGTGCCTTTAGGCAACGACCTGGGATATCTTCCCGGAGACAAGGAAGACAAAATCAGGCCGTGGATGCAGCCCATTTACGACAACCTGGAGTATCTGTGCAATGATCATCTGCACCATAACGGCGGCACCGATTATCTCCTGAGCAACGGCAGGATCGAATTGGAGGCCTTGACTTATATCCGGGGCCGAAGCATCCCCCGGCAGTTCATCATCTGCGACGAAAGCCAGAATCTCACACCGCACGTGATCAAGACCATTCTCACCCGGGTCGGCAAGGGCAGCAAGATCGTCTTCACCGGCGATCCGGAACAGATCGACCATCCCTATCTCGATGCCTCCTCCAACGGTTTGAGCTATTTGGTGGAAAGAATCAAAGAAGAGGAGATTTCCGGCCACATCACCCTGGTCAAAGGGGAGAGGTCGGACGTGGCGGAATTGGGGGCCAGGCTGTTGTAAGGGCAGCTTAGCACGAGAGTTTCCATGCCTGAAGGCCATGCCGTTTCTGCTTGCCAAGGCAAAGTGGTGTCCATCCGCGGCAGTGTGGTGGATGTCCATTTCCCTCACGGTCTTCCGGAGATGAATAATCAGCTCAGCGCCGGGGACGGCGGCCGGGTCGTCCTGGAGGTGGTGGCCCACCTGAATTCCCAGGTGGTCCGGGGCATCGCCCTGACCCCCACCCAGGGGCTGGCCCGGGACTCCGCGGTCCTCGACCGGGGCCGTCCCCTCAGGGTCCCCGTGGGCCGGAGGCTCCTGGGCCGGGTCTTCAACGTCTTCGGCGAGGCCATCGACGGCGGGGAAGCGCTGAGCGGCGGAGAGTGGCGCTCCATCCATCAGCCGCCGGTGCCTTTGGCCCAACGGACCACCCTGTCCGAAATCTTTGAGACCGGCATCAAGGCCATCGACGTCATCGCCCCCCTGGAGCGGGGCGGCAAAAGCGGGCTCTTCGGCGGCGCGGGCGTGGGGAAGACCGTGCTCATCACCGAGATGATCCACAATATGGTGGGCCGGCACGGGGGGGTCAGCATCTTTTGCGGCATCGGCGAGCGTTGCCGGGAGGGAGAGGAACTCTACCGGGAGATGGCGGAAGCCGGGGTCCTGGACAATACGGTGATGGTCTTCGGCCAGATGAACGAGCCGCCCGGGGCCCGCTTCCGGGTGGGCCACGCGGCCCTGACCATGGCCGAATTCTTCCGGGACGACCTGAAGCAGGACGTTTTGTTGCTGATGGATAACGTCTTCCGTTTTATCCAGGCGGGGTCCGAAGTCTCGGGGCTGATGGGCCAGTTCCCTTCCCGCCTGGGTTATCAACCCACCCTGGGGACGGAACTGGCGGAGCTGGAGGAGCGCATCAGCAGCACGGCCAACGGCGCCATTACTTCGGTACAGGCGGTTTACGTGCCCGCGGATGATTTCACCGACCCCGCTGCGGTCCACACCTTTGCCCATCTGTCCGCCTCCATTGTGCTTTCCCGAAAGCGGGCCAGCGAAGGTCTGTTCCCGGCCATAGACCTGCTCCAATCGAGTTCGAAAATGCTGATGCCCCGCATCGTCGACGCACGGCATTACCGGGTGGCCCAGGAGATCAGAAAGACCCTGGCCGGTTATGAGGAGCTCAAAGATATTATCGCCATGCTGGGGCTGGAAGAACTGTCCCAGGATGATCGCCGCGTGGTCTACCGGGCCCGGCGGCTGGAACGGTTTTTGACCCAGCCCTTTTTTACCACCGAGCAGTTTACCGGCCATGAGGGCCGCATGGTGTCCCTGGAGGATACCCTGACCGGGTGCGAGCGCATCCTGAACGACGAGTTTTCCGATTATCCGGAGAGCTCCCTGTATATGATCGGCTCCATCGAGGAAGTGAAAAGGCCGTGAAACTCAAGGTGCTCCTGCCCACCCAGGTCTTGCTGGAAGAAGAGACCGGGAAAATCATCGCCGAGGCCGAAAACGGCTCCTTTTGCCTGCTCCCCCGCCATATCGATTTCGTGGCCGCGTTGGTGCCGGGAATACTAACTTACTACCGGCCGGGAGGGGAAGAAGCGGTGCTGGCGGTGGATGAAGGCATTCTTATCAAGTGCGGCCCGGAGGTGCTGGTCTCCACCCGCAATGCCGTGGCCGGCCCCGATTTGGGCCGGCTCCGGGAAACTGTGGAAAAACGCTTCAAGGCCTTGGACGAACGGGAAAGACAGGCCCGGGCCGCCCTGGCCCACCTGGAAGCCACTTTTATCCGCCGTTTTCTCAGGATGGGAGGGTATGTCCGACAGTAAGCCGCGCCGGAGACGGCTTCCCCAGGATGGCGACAAGATGCTGCGCGAGGTCGAGGCCAAGGAAGCGCGCAAGCTTAAGGCCCGGAGCCGGAAAGACGGCGGCGTCTGGTTCGGCTTAGGGATGTTCGGCCTCATCGGCTGGTCCGTGGCCGTTCCCACCCTCATCGGCGTGGCCCTGGGCATCTGGATCGACCGCACCTGGCCGAGCCGGTTTTCCTGGACCCTGATGCTTCTCATCCTGGGGGTGATGCTGGGATCATGGAACGCCTGGCGCTGGGTGTCCCAGGAAGGCCGCAAGATCGAGCAGGAGAAGGAAGAATAACCGGCGGTATTTAACCTTACCGGTGCTGAGGCATCCCATGGAAATTACCCTGGACAGCCTGGTATTCGGGCGCTACGGCCCGGCGGTGTTGAACGCCACCATCCTTTATACCTGGCTGGTCATGGCTCTCCTGACACTGGTCTCCTGGTTCGTAACCCGGCGGCTCTCTTCGGGGCCCAAGATCTCCCGGGCCCAAAACCTCCTGGAGGTGTTGGTGTCGGGGATGAGAAACCAGATTCAGCAGATCAGCCAGGAGGCCCCGGACCGTTATCTCCCCTTCATCGGCACCCTCTATCTCTTCATTGCCGCAGCCAACCTCCTGGCCTTCGTGCCGGGCTACCACCCGCCCACGGATTCCCTCTCCACCACCGCGGCCTTGGCCGGCTGCGTCTTTCTGGCCGTGCCCCTCTACGGCATCGCCCAAAGAGGGTTGGGCGGCTTTCTGGGCCACTACTTCAAGCCTTCCGTATTCATGTTCCCTTTTCACATCATCTCGGAGATTTCCCGGACCCTGGCTCTGGCCGTGCGCCTCTTCGGGAACGTCATGAGCGGGGTGCTCCTGGGGGGTATTTTGCTGTCCATTGCGCCCCTGTTTTTCCCCATCCTTTTGCAGGCCCTGGAACTCCTCATCGGCCAGATCCAGGCCTTTATCTTTGCGGTCCTGGCCACCCTGTACATCGCCTCCGCCTCCCAGGCCCACGAGGAGGGAAGGCAAAGGATTTTGGCCGGCTCAGAGGAAGAAACCAAACCAAATCAGCAGGAAGGAATGAACCCATGAGTTCCCAAGACTGGATCGCCCTGGCCTCCATCATTACCGCGGGTTTGACCATGGCCATCGGTTCCATCGGCCCGGCCCTGGCCCAGGGGCGGGCCATCACCCAGGCCATGACGGCCATCGCCCAGCAACCGGACGAATCCCCCACCATTACCCGCACGCTGTTCGTGGGCCTGGCCATGATCGAATCCATGGCCATTTATTGCCTGGTGGTCTCCATGATCCTTCTGTTTGCCAACCCGTTTTGGAATTATGTAGTAAAAACGAAGGGATAAACAGTGCTGGTGGATTGGTTCACGGTTGCCGCCCAGGTGGTAAATTTCCTGATCCTGGTGGCCCTGCTCAAGCGTTTCCTGTACCGGCCCATCCTCGAGGCCATGGACGCGCGGGAGGCCAGGATCGCGGCCCAACTGGCGGAGACGGAGAAGAACCGGAAGGCCGCGGCCGCGGAACAAACCGAGGTGCACCAGGAGCGCCAGGCCCTGGAGGACCGGCGTCAGGAACTCCTGGCCCAGGCGGAAAAGGAAGCGGAAGCCCACAAGCAGGACCTGATCGGGAAGCTGCGCCAGGAAATCGAAGAGCTGCGGGCCAGGTGGACCGCGGCCCTGGCCCGGGAACGGGACCTGTTCTTCCAAGACCTGCGCCGGCGGTTGATCGCGCAGGTAACCGCGGTCTCCCGCCGGGCTTTCCGGGACCTGGCCGGCCTCGATCTGGAACAGCGCTTGCTGGAGGTCTTTCTCCAGCGTCTAAAAAGCCTTGAGCCCGCGGCCCGGACCGAGTTCGTGGAAGCGGCCAAAGAAGCCGGAGGGAACGTCTTCATCACCACCGGCTTCGAGATGCCGGCAGCCATGCAAACCCGGATCATCCAGGCGCTCCAGGAGTTGTCCGGGCAGACTCTGGCGCCCCGCTTCGAGAGCAACCCTGAAGTGGTGTCCGGCATCGAGGTCAAGGCCGGAGGCTGCAAGATCGCCTGGAGCCTGGATAATTTCCTCCAAGGCCTGGAGGAGGCCCTGGCCGCGGCCTTTGCCGAGAGTGACGGGAGAAAGCTGGCGTGAGCGAAGCCCCAGTGGAAATCAAATCCTGGATGGAGGATACTTTCGCGGTTGTGGAGAAAACCGCGGCCTCCTACCTGCCCCGGCTTAAACCCCAGGAAGTGGGGACGGTGCACTATGTGGGCGTAGGTATAGCGCTGGTGGACGGCCTGCCGGGAGTGCGGTCGGAAGAAGTGGTGGAATTTCCCGGGGACCTCCTGGGCATGGCCTTCAACGTGGACCCCGAGGCAGTGGGGGTGATCCTCCTGGGGGACCACCTGCACCTGAAGGCGGGCCACGAAGTGAAGCGCACCGGCCGGGTCCTGGACGTACCGGTGGGGGAGGCCCTCTTGGGCCGGGTGGTGGACGCCCTGGGAAGGCCGCTGGACGAAAGCGGCCCGGTGCGCGCCGCGGCCCGGCGGCCGGTGGAGCGGGAGGCCCCGGGCATCATGCAGCGGCACCCGGTGACCGTGCCCCTGGAGACCGGCATCAAGGTGGTGGACGCCCTGATCCCCATCGGCCGCGGCCAGCGGGAGCTGATCCTGGGCGATCGCCAGACCGGCAAGACCGGCCTGGCGGTGGACGCCCTGATCAACCAGAAGGACAAAGGCGTCCTGTGCGTCTACTGCGCCATCGGCCAGCGGGACGTGGCCGTGGCCAAGCTCATCGCCGAACTAAGAGCGCACCAGGCCATGGATTACACCATCGTGATGATGGCCCCCGGCGAAGCCTCTCCCGGGCTGCAATTCGCGGCCCCCTATGCCGCCACCTCCATGGCCGAATATTTTATGGAGCAAGGCCGGGACGTGCTGATCATCTATGATGATCTCACCAACCATGCCCGGGCTTACCGGGAGCTCTCCCTGCTGCTCCGGCGCCCTCCCGGCCGGGAGGCCTTCCCCGGGGATATCTTTTATATCCACTCCCGCCTGCTGGAACGCTCCACCCATCTGCGCCCGGAGTTCGGCGGCGGCTCCCTCACGGCTCTGCCCATCGTGGAAACGGAGGCCCAGAATATCGCCGCGTATATCCCCACCAACCTCATTTCCATCACCGACGGCCAGCTCTATCTCACTCCCCGGCTCTTTCAAAAAGGGATTTTCCCCGCGGTGGATGTGGGCAAGTCGGTCTCCCGGGTGGGGGGCAAGACCCAATTGGCGGCTTACCGGGAGGTGGCCGGAGACCTGCGCCTGGTTTATTCCCAGTTCGAAGAACTGGAGGCCTTCGCCCGGTTCGGCACCCGTCTGGACGAAAAGACCCGCAAGACCCTGGACCGGGGATTCCGGGTGCGGGAGGCGCTGAAGCAGGGACAATACGACGTCATACCCGCGGCCGAGCAGGTGGCGATCCTGTTGGCGGTCACCACCGGGTTGTTTGACGACCTGCCCCTGGAGGAGATCGCCGGGGCCGAAAGAAGGCTGCGGGAGATGGTCCGGGAGGATTTTCCCGATATTTGCCAGAAAATTAAGGCTAATGAAAAATTAAGCGACCGGGATCGGGAGGCCCTGATTAATAAAGCCAAAACCGTGGTATCCCCCCGCGCCTGAGGTTGCGCGGGCCTCCTTGCTGTGGGGCGGGCGTCCCAGCCCGCCAACCTCTCGGGCGGCCAGAGACGGCCGCCCCACCGATTCACTGTTTTAAAATATGTTCTTGCGTCTTCCTTTGCGCCTTTGTGTCTTTGCGTGAGGTCTTCTCTTTCGGAACCCACATGGAAACCATCGAATCCCTGCGCCGGAAAATCGAAACCGTGGAAGAGCTGCAATCCGTGGTGAAGACCATGAAGACCATCGCTATGGTGAGTATCCGGCAGTATGAGCGGGCCGTGCAATCCCTGTCCGAATACGACCGCACGGTACACATGGGGCTGCAAGTGGTCCTGCAGAAGCGGTCCCAGGTTTGGCAGACTCCCCCTGCGCCTGCCGGCCGCAAGGTGGTGGCCGTCATCCTCGGGTCCGAACAGGGGATGTGCGGCCAATTCAACGAACAGATGGCCGCGTTTGCCCTGGATAAGCTCCGCCAGGCTGTGGGCCGCCCCGAGGATCTCGCGGTCATCGCCGTGGGGGGCCGGGTGGCCGCGCGGCTGGAAGAGGCCGGCCAGCCCGTGGCTCTTCAGTTCGACCTGCCGGGTTCGGTTGCGGGGATCACTCCCAAGGTGCAGGAGCTGCTGGTGAAGCTGGAAGAAATGCAGGACCGGGGCCTGGTTGACCGCCTCCTGGTCTTCCACCATGAGCCGGTGCACCGGGCCGCTTATCAGCCCCAGGAGCGCCGGCTGCTGTCGGTGGACCCCGCCTGGTTGAGGGAACTGGCCCGGGCCAGGTGGCCTTCCCGGGTGTTGCCCACCTTTACCATGGAGGAAGAGCGCCTCTTTTTCCTCCTCATGGGCCATTACCTCTTCGTTTCCCTCTTTAGGGCCTTCGCCGCCTCCCTGGCCGCGGAAAACGCCTCCCGCCTGGCCGCCATGCAGGCCGCGGAGAGCCACATCGAAGACCGGCTGGGGGAACTTAAGCTCCAGTTCAATGATCTCAGGCAGAATACCATCACCGAAGAGCTGCTGGACATCATGGTGGGCTTCGAAGCCGCCACCGGCAAGAAGGATTGATATCGGAAGGTGGATTTATAGAATTTTATCAGGGAACTTTTATCTTGCTAAAACAGAATCGTAGCCGATATAGATGCAATTATGCATTTTGAATGCATATTTGCACGATAATTCCCCCCAATAAACCAAGTTGCGGGTAGCCTAAAGCAAAAAGAGGTCAGCCGCATCGGCTAACCCCTTGTTGGTTTCCTTGGTGGGCCGTCGGGGGCTCGAACCCCAAACCTAGTAATTAAGAGTGTTTTTTCTGGATGTTGACACAAAAAGACCAAAAAACATAAGAAATGAAATATCCCTTGATATTAAATAGTTATCGCGAATAAACTGTTGACAAATAATGGCTATCTCATTGCCAATTTACCGAATAGTATTAGTAAACTTTCTTTTGATAGATAATTAATATAGCCCGCCTATCTCTTCACCCCCCCCCTTGCGGGTTGCGGGTTGCGGGTTAAAGACCATTTTATATAACTCGCAACTCGTAACCCGCAACCATCGTCTCTGCGCCCTCTGCGTCTCTGCGGTGAAAAATTATGCCTATTCTTCCTCCAGTGCGACGGTGAACTCGCTCCCTCTGCCGAATTCGCTCTGGAAGGTAATCCGGCCCTTGATCAACTCGGCCAATTTCTTGCTGAGATGCAGGCCCAGGCCAGTGCCCTCATGACGTCGGGAAGAGGAGGTATCCACCTGGGTGAAGGCCTGGAAGAGCTTGTCCTGGTCCTCGGGCTTGATGCCGACGCCGGTATCGATCACACTAAATTGAATCTTTGGATGGTGGTCAGTGGAAACTCTCCGCAGTTCCATCCGCACTTCCCCTTTTTCAGTAAACTTGATGGCA
>DYJG01000627.1 GCA_020723225.1 Desulfobacca acetoxidans
GCCCCTCATAAAACCGGTGGTAGAGGTCCCGGAGTTCCTCTTCCGACCGGGACTCGGTCAGGCCGGCATAAAGGGTACCCAGGATGCCCCGACTCATGGGCACCAGGTGGGGGGTAAAGGTGACCTTTACCGGGGTCCCGGCGAGCGCGCTCAACTCCTGCTCCATCTCGGGCGTATGCCGGTGCTCCAGCACCTTGTAGGCCCGGAAGCCCTCGTTGACTTCGCAAAAAGTGATGCCCAGCAGGGCCTGGCGGCCCGCGCCGCTCACCCCGGACTTGCAATCCGCGATCACCGAACCGGGATCAAGCAGACCGGCCTTAGCCAGGGGCGCCAGACCCAGAATCACGCAGGTGGGATAACAGCCCGGATTCCCCACCAGCCGGGTGCGGCGCACCTCATCCCGGTGCAGTTCCGGCAGGCCGTAAACCGTCTCCGCCAGCAGGTGGGTGGCGGTATGGGGCTGATACCATTTCTCGTACAGGCCCGCGTCCGGGAAGCGGAAATCCGCGCTCAGGTCCACCACCTTGCACCCCCGTTCCAGGAAACCGGGAATCATGCCCATGGCGGCCTGGTGGGGCACCGCGGTGAAGACCACTTCGGCCTTGGCTGCGATTTCAACTGGTCCGGAGTCAGTGAAAGGAAGCTGGACGATGCCCGCCAGGGCCGGAAAGACCTGGTCAAAGGTCCGGCCCGGGTATTCCAGGGAGGTAAGGGCCGTCAGTTCACAACCCGGGTGCCGCGCCAGCAGCCGCACCAATTCCAGGCCGGCATAGCCGGAAGCGCCGATGATCGCCACTTTAATTCTTTTCATTAGAGTCCGCCTCTTAAGACCGGGGGAAAAGGTCAAAAGGGAAAAAGGGGAAAAGGGAAAGGGCAAGGACAACCCTTTTCCCCCTTTCCCCTTTTCCCCTTTTAACCCTCTAATTCAGGTAATTCAGGCTGAAAGCCCGGGACTGCCACAGGGATGATCTAACGTTTAGAGTATTGACAACCCCGGCGGGCGCCCCGGCGGCCGTATTTTTTCCGCTCTTTGATGCGGGGGTCCCGGGTGAGAAGCCCGGCCTTTTTGAGGACGCCCCGAAACTCGGCGTTGAGGACCACCAGGGCTCTGCTGAGGCCGTGGCGCACCGCGCCGGCCTGGCCTTCCAACCCTCCGCCCATAACATTAATGAGAATGTCCAATTCGGGGCCGGCGTTGACCAGGTTCAGAGGCTGGCGCACCAGGTTGCGGGTGGTCTCCATGGGGAAATAATCTTCGAAGGCCCGATGGTTGACGACGATTTTGCCGTTGCCGGGCCTCAGGTAAACCCGGGCGATGGCGGACTTGCGTTTGCCGGTGGCCTGAATGGTGGTAGTGGCGCTCATCAATCCTCCCAAGTTAAAGAAACCGGCTGCTGGGCCTGATGGGGATGTTCGCCCCCGGCGTAGATCTTCAATTTTTTCAGCAGACCCCGGCCCAGGCTGTTTTTGGGCAGCATCCCCCGCACCGCGTGGCGCAGCACCTCTTCCGGTTTCCGGTTAAGGAGCTGGCGGGCGGTGGTGGTCTTCAAACCCCCCATGTAGCCGGAATGCCGGTAGTAGCACTTCTGATCCAGCTTCCGGCCGGTCAAGAGCACCTGGGCGGCGTTCACCACCACCACAAAATCCCCGGCGTCCGTATGGGGAGTAAAATTGGCCTTGTTCTTGCCCCGCAGCACCATGGCCACGCGGCTGGCCAAACGACCCAACACCTTGCCCTGGGCATCCACCACGTACCATTGACGCGGCACTTCCCCCTTCCGGGCCATATAGCTTTTCATAAGTATAACGCTCCTGA
>DYJG01000628.1 GCA_020723225.1 Desulfobacca acetoxidans
TCAATTTATCTGGCCAGCTATAGGCGCAGAAATAGTAGAAGGAATCGCAGAGGCATACCGATGCTTCATCTGCGGTCAGATAAACACAGTTGAAACAGCATTCCGGCAGTTCATCTCCGGCGGAACCCGCAAGACTGAATAACCCCGCCCGGAATTGCGCCGGATCAAACATCTTCTTCTCCCAGCCACTTGCGAATTTGCGGGGCCCATGGGCTTTCCGGGTCCAGCGCCAGGTATTGCCGCCAATATTTCCCGGCCCCCGGGAGGTCTCCCCGCTTTTTCAGGAGCCGGCCCAGGTTGAAATGGGGGTCCGGGAATTCCGGGTCCTCCTGGATGGCCTTGCGGTAGAAAAGCATGGCGTTTTCCAGGTCGCCTTGTTCCTCCAGGAGTTCGGCGAGGTGGTAGTTCCCTTCCGGATGATCCGGATTGATGAACAAGGCCCTCCGGTAGGCCCATTCCGCGGCCGGGAGCAGGCCGTGGCGGCGCAACACCTCCCCCAGATTAACCAGGACTTCCGGGTATTCAGGTTTAAATTCCAAGGCGGCTTCATATTTTTCCCGGGCCAGGCCGAATTCCCCCTGCCGCTCTCCTTCGAGCCCTTGAAAAAACAATTCTTCCGCGGGGTCCACCGCGGCAGGGACCGCGGTCTCCTCCTCCTCTTCCGCCTCGAATTTGATCAGTAATTGCCCTTCGGAGGTGAAGGTCTGGCTGCCTTTGCCGAAGATGATCTCATCTCCCCGAATAGCCAGGCGCACCTCGGAAAGCGGCTGCTCCAGGTCCGGGAGCAGGCGCCGCATCTTGGCCAGGCATTTCCGGATCTTGCGCAGCGACGCGCCCTGGTCCAGCAGCGCCTTGACGGTGCGGAAGGCCACCAATCCCTGGAAATCAAAGAACAATTTGCCTTTTTGGCGCTCCACATGAGGGATGAGGCGCACGCTGTCCCAATAGCGCACCTGGCTCTCGGAAATTCCCGCCAATCTGGCTACCTGCCGCTGGTCAAAAAGTTTTGCCATGAAGAGTCTAATTCTTAATCCTTCTGCAGCAACAATACCAGAAAAAGAATGAATGACAGCAGGCCGATCAGGCACCGGAGCCGGTGCCAGCGGCCCCACTGGGTCAGGAGCGCCACTGCCCGGCTCGCGTCTTGCTCCAACCCGGGGGCGTGCAGTTGTCTATTAATCGGCAACATCCAGATAATCGTCAAAGGAAAGAGAGAACCCATGGCGGCTCCGCCCATGAGCCACCAGAGAGACGCCCCCGAGTTCCAGGCCATAACCCCGGCCCCGAAACCCAGGAAGGCCAACGCGGGTTGCATCACCGCGGCCCGCTTATAGCCGGCGACGAACTCCGTTACCGCCAGGGGCGGGCCGTATTCCAGGCGCGCGGGATGCTCCACGAAAATGATATACAGCGCCGCGCCGGTGAACAGGCCCGCGGCCAGGGCGGCGGTCAGTTCATAGAATATTTGCATGACTTATCCTCCAGATGGGGGAGGGTTGACTAACAGGAAGTTTTCAGCGCCGGCGTATCATATCTCCATAACCTCAATCTCGGTGAATTTCGCGAAGTCATCCCGGTTGACGGTAAAGATTCGCTTCACCTGGTTTGAAATCATGGTGGCCACCAGTTGGAGGTCGAATATCTCCATCTGCTTCACCGGGTATCTTTTCAGTAATTCAAGGGTGATGGCTAAGGCTTCCTCTTTAGGGTGAATCTTTGCATTCCAACTGCGAGTAAAATATTTTTCAATTTCTTGGATGGCCTCTGCGGGCGATGCCGGATCAGTGACCCGCTTCGGATTGGTGATGGTAGAAT
>DYJG01000629.1 GCA_020723225.1 Desulfobacca acetoxidans
AAATCATGATATTGCGGCCCTGGGACAGCACAAAGGCCTTTTTCTCGCCCAGGGAAGCGTAATACGCCTGGTTCAGGCGGTAGCAGTTCTGGGCCAAAAACTCGTCTTCCACCTTGCGGGTGGGGATGCCGTAGAGCTTGTTGGTCTGAATAAAATGCTGCAAGACCTCCGCCTTGACCCGCACGAAATAGCGCCAGACCTCCGGGGGGCAGACCTCCAGGCCCTTCAGGTCCCGCCAGTCGTCCATGGCGGGGATGCGTTGGGCGTGGTCCACCTTGAAGACCGGGGTGATGAACTGGGCCTCCACCGCGGCCCGGGAGTCGCTGTCGAGGTAGGCGATCTGAATCAGGTAATCATCGTCCAGGATCTGCTGGGTGACACCCAGGGTATCGGGGTCCAGGCCCACCGCGGCAATGCCGCCGCCCTTGCCGTTGCCCCGGTTGTGCATCTGGATGGAAGGCTGGAAGATGTGCTTGCCGGACACCGGCACGCTGGAGGCAAACCCGGTGACGCCGCAGCCGCCTTCGTCTTCGCCTTTAATTACGCGATCGAGGGGATAAGCAGGCTGGAATTGTTTGCGGGTTTCCCAGAGACGGAGGCCGGGATGGTTATGATTGTTGTTATTTTTCATGGGTTTCACCTAAATATGATCAAAGTTCCGAGTTCCAGGTTCTGGGTTTTAGGTTCTGGGTTCTGGGAAAAAAGAAAAACGGCAATATATATTCGTTGCCAAAAGTTTTTTCCAACCCCCCCCTCACCCTAACCCTCTCCCCCCCTGGGGGGAGAGGGAACAAAAGGAAAAAACTTTTGGCAAACGCTATATATCTGGTTGGGTTCTGGATTCGCGAAAGAAAACAAAGCCATGAATAACAAATCCAAGAACCAGAACCTAAAACCTGCTTTTTTTTTTCTTTCCCAGAACCCAGAACCCAGAACCAAAAACCTACGCCCTCAGGCGTATATCGTCATTCACTTCCCGCTCAAAGTAATCCAAATGCATCAACAAATCCGTCCTTCCCACCAACTCCCGGATGCTGCGGAGGCCCAAGAGGCGCAGGATTTCTTTGATCTGCCAGCTCCAGGCGTAGTACAGATTGCAGATGCGGGTGGAGCCCCATTGGATGGTCATCAGGTCCACCAGTTCCGGGTCGGTGGTGGCGATGCCCCGGGCGCAGCCCCGGCCGGACTCGCAGTTGTGGCAGCGCAGGCACTCCAGGGCCACCAGGTCGGCGGTGCCGATCTGCACCAGGTCCGCGCCCAGGGCGATGGCCTTGGCCACGTCGAACGCGGTGCGGATGCCGCCGGAGGCCACCAGGGTGACTTCCTCCCGGATGCCTTCGGCCTTGAGGAACTGGTGCACCTTGGGGATGGCGTACTCGATGGGCATGGCGATGTTCTTTTTGGCGATGTCCGGCGCGGCGCCGGTGCCGCCGTAGCTGCCGTCGAGCTGCACCACGTGGGCCCCCGCATAATAACTGCCCACCGCCACCATGTCCACGTCCGTGGGAGTGGAGACCTTCACCGAAATCAGGGCCCGGGGGTTGATCTCTTTCATCCAGTCGATGTGTTTCTTGTGGTCTTCCACGGAATAGACGCTGTGGAAGGGGAACGGCGAAAACAGAGCGCTGCCGGTGACGGATTCCCGCATGCGGGCCACCGCGGGGGTGACTTTGTCCCCCAGGAGGTGGCCGCCCAGGCCGGGTTTGGCGCCCTGGGCGTATTTGAATTCGATCATCCGCACCCGCTGCAGGGTGTCTTCCCGGACGCCGAAGAGGCCGGTGGCCACCTGGGTGACGATGTGGTCGTCAAAGG
>DYJG01000630.1 GCA_020723225.1 Desulfobacca acetoxidans
CATCTTCTTCCCAATCTACTCCCGGGAGGATGACCGGCTGAAGGCATAAAGCCCGGCAACGGCCAGGATCCAAACCAGGTGAATGTATAACACCAAAGCCGGGATCCCTCCCAGCGAAGCCTCGCGGTTAAAAATATGCATCAACGGCGGGTTCAGCAGGAGAAAAATTAAAATTCCCAGCAAAGCCAAGAGCTTGCGTTTTTTTGTCCCGGCAGACATAATTTTTTTCTCCTGGGCGCCCCTTATTAGCGGGATGCTAGTTTCTGGTTATATTAATAACCATAATAATACCTTGAGACAAGCAGTAATACTCCGGCCCAAGGGGAACAGGCTTGGGTCTGACCGGCCCCGGGAAGCTTATTAAACCGCATCGGGAATAAATTATCTCCGCTGTGAAGCCGGCAAAGCCGCTGCCGGCCTTATTCTCCTGCCTACGGACTCCGCCGGCGCCTCCCTCTGGCGGAAATTTCCGGTCTCCGGGTTTATTAAACTTTGCCTTTTCCTTGAAATTTTAATGCGGGGTGAACTTCGGCCGATAAGAAATTAGGACCATATCTTTGATTAGGACTTACCGGCTTCCTGACCCGGGTCCCAACTTCCAGGAGGATCAGGCGGAGTCGAGGGCGCAAAGTCGGCCCCGTTGAGGAGCCTGGAGGAGGCAAGAGGCACGGATGGCCAAACGTCGAACCAAATTTCCCCGGGGTTTGAGACCTGGGAAGTTAACCATCGCCGCAGTCAATAAGGGGAGATTCTCCGATGATCTTCCCAAGATCCAGGAGGAGCCAGGGAGCGGCTCCCGGAGATGCCCCGGAAAGGGATGCCGTTATTATGGTCCGGCCTGAGGCGCCCCTGGCGATTTTGGTGGCCGAAGATGACGAGACCCTGGCCGCAGCTCTGGAGGAGTTTCTCAAGGAGAAAGGCCACCAGGTGGACCTGGCCGCCCACGGCGGCGAGGCCCTGGCTTTATTGGAGAAACGGGATTATCCCCTGGTCATCACCGATTTGGTGATGCCCGGAGCCGACGGGTTGACGGTGCTCAGGGCCGCCCGCCACCGGGACCCGGGCACCCTGGTGGTGATCATGACCGGTTACGCCTCGTTGGACAGCGCCATCGGGGCCATCCGGGAGGGGGCTTACGATTACCTGTGTAAACCTTTCAAATTGCAGGAAATTGAGATCGCGGTGACCAACGCCATGCGGCTTATCCATCTGCGGCGGGAAAATCAGAGGTTGCTCCGTAAACTTGACGATTTAACCGCCCAGTTGAAAGAAGTGCAGCAGTTGCCCCAATTTATCGGCGGCGAGAACCGCCCCGAAAACCGTCCCCGGACCCTGTGGTCACCGGGGCCGGTGCCCCTGAAAGATTATTCCCCCGAGGAGCAGACTCTGCAAAAACTGGGGGATTTGGAGCGGCTGCGGGACCTCTATAAAGAAAATATGTTGAGCCGGGAAGAATACCAGAAACTTAAAGAACGACTCTTTATCTAAAATCCTGAAGGGTTATGATGGTGTCGAATAAACCCAAGCCCCCCCTGGCCTTTGAGCCCCGGAAGTCCGAGCCCAAGGCCGAATCCTTTCACATGGCTCTGCCTGGGGGCAAGTTTACTTTGACGCTCACCCTGGAACCTTTAGCCCAGACCGGCCTCCAGCCTTCAGAATTGATTACTCTGAATGATCTGCCCGATCTCTTCTGCCGGCTTCTGGATTCCCTCCCGCCGGCCCAACGTAATGGTCTTAACCTTTCTCCGCCTCCCTCCCCGGCCCAAGGGGACCCGTCGGGTTTATTTTATTGGGCCAACTCCATCTTGCA
>DYJG01000631.1 GCA_020723225.1 Desulfobacca acetoxidans
CCGGGGAGGGTCTGCAATTTCCCTTCTTTTTCCAAAGAGGCCTGGGCCGCTTCCTCGGGCGCCAGGGCCCGGCTCTGCAGCTCCAGGAGAATGGGGGAGTGGAGACGGCCGTATTTGCCCCGGATCAGGTCCGCCATGATGGGGATAATGGTTTTATAGCGCTGGAGCGAGGAAATATTTTCCACGGCCTGGAGGCCCACGATCTCCAGGATGCGGCCTTTGAGCGCGGGATAGCCCAGGTCCTTCCACACCTGCTGGGCCTCCTTGCAGGCCACCCGCTGGCGGTCCCGGGCGTTGCGGCGCTTCAGCTCCTCCTTGATGAATTCCTGCAAGGGGCCGGGGAGGTAATCCGGGCCCAGGCGGTCGTCCATCTTCCGGGGGGGAGGCTCTTTGTAATGATATCTATCCTTCAAATGATCCAGGAACTCGGCGGCCTCCGCCAGGGCGTCCAGGTCGATGTGGGGATCGTTGACGGAGCCCCCCAGCGCGAACATCAGGGATTCCACCGGCGGCGGGCCGTAGGACCAGGAGAGCGCGGCCAGGGTGGTGTCCACCAGCTCCGCGCCCTGGCGCACCCCTTCCTGGTAGGAAGTGATGGCCGCCTGGTGGTTGTTGTGGAGGTGCAGCCGCATGGGCTGGGCGAAATAGCGGCGGTAGGCGGAGATCAGGGTCTCCACCTGGTGGGGGTTCATGACCCCGAACGAGTCGTTGAGGCAGATCACATCGGCCCCGGCGTTCACCAGGCCGCCTGCCAGTTGCAGGTAGTCGTCGTTGGTGACGTGGGGGTTCAGCGAAAAGAGCACCGTGGCCTCGGCCTGTTTCCGGAGTTCCTTGGCGATGGTGATGGCGCTCTGCATGTTTTCCTGGTCGTTCAGGTTGTCATAGACCCGGAAGATATCCACGCCTAAGTTGGCGGCCCGGGTGATGAATTTGCGCACCACTTCCGTTTGGAAGGGCTTGAAGCCCACCAGCATGCGGCCCCGGAGGATCATCTGGATGGGGGTGCGGGTCATGGACCGGCGCATCCTTTTCAGGCGCTCCCAGGGGTCTTCCTTGAGGTCCGTAAGCGCGGCGTAAAAAGTGGAGCCGCCCCAGCAGTCCAGGGAATAAAACCCGGCCCGGTCCAGGAGGCCGACCAAGCGGCCCAAATCATCCAGGCGCAGGTATTTCAGGACGAAATCTTCCAGACCGTCCCGGAGGGTGACATCGGTGACTTTTATGGGGTTGAACATAGTTTTTTATAGTGGTCAGTGGTCAGTGGCCAGTGGTCAGTTTTTAGTTTTTAGTTGCCAGTTGCCAGTGATCAGTGTTTGTTTTTAGATGCGTAAATGTGTAGGGCGGGAAAGCGCAGCGCATCCCGCCTTAAGAAATTAGACGTAAGGCCGGGAAAGAAAAACACCTCCCGTTGGCTGCGAAAGCCCCCCTTTGTCATTCTGAGCCGCCGGAGGCGGCGAAGAATCTGGTATTTGGCGGCAATCAAGAGTCCCTTTGCCTTTGGGGTCCCCCTCCTGTCATTCTGAACGGAGCGCAGCGCAGTGAAGAATCTCGTCTTTTGGCCTCGCTATGCCCCAAATGGCACTAGATTACAAAAAATTCTCATTCAAACCAGTCTTCGCTCAAGTCCTTCCACATGGGATTATCTTCTTCGATCAAGGCGATTTTCTTGTCCCGCCGCCAGCCTTTGATCTGTTTCTCCCGGTAAATAGCTTCATGGATATCACTGAACGATTCATAATACATCAATCTGTTTATCTTATATTTTTTGGTAAATCCTTCGTTCAGCGAGTTCTTGTGCTCAAACATCC
>DYJG01000632.1 GCA_020723225.1 Desulfobacca acetoxidans
ACCCCCATCTTCTCCCAGGGGTCCATGGAGACCAGCGCCGACGACGTGGACGTGGGCATCTCCGGCACCGGCTTCTTCATCGTCAAGGAACCCACCACCAGCGCGGGCAAGTTATATTACTCCCGGGACGGCAACTTCTCCCTGAACAAGGATGGCTACCTGGTGAACACCCACGGCTACCGGGTCCAGGGCTATCAGATGGTCGACGGCGCCCCCAGCGGCACGTTCACGGACATCGTCATCTCCCAGAATTACAGCCCTCCCGCGCCCACCGCCAACATGGAGATGGTCCTTAACTTGGATTCCAAAACGGAAGTAGGTCCCGATGGCTATTATGAATCCGCCCTGTCAATTTATGATGCCCTGGGCACCTCTCACACTATTAATATGAAATTTACTAAAACTGCCGACAATACCTGGGCGGTCTCTGCAAGACTTGATGGCACCACCGACATAACCGTTTACAACTATGGCACTACAACTGCTGCCTCCCCCATGACTTTTACTAACGGCATTATGGATGCAGGTCTCGGCGACTTTGATCTAGTTTTGGATGACCCAATCATCCCCGGAGGGAATAGAACCAGACTGTTGATGAATGGAACCAACGGCGGTAGCACGACTCAGTTCGACATGGCCTCGGTGACCAACTATGCCTCCCAGGACGGCTACCCTTCAGGCTACCTGCAGCGGGTCTCCATCAATAACGAGGGGATCATTACCGGCAACTACTCCAACGGTCAGATAACCCCGCTTTACCAGCTCACCCTGGCCCGGTTCAACGCCCCCACCAAGCTGCACCGGGAAGGGTCCAACATGTACACCGAAACCCAGGACTCCGGCGTCCCCCTCACCGGCACGCCCCTCACCAACGGCCTGGGTTCCATCGCCGCCAACTCCCTGGAGCAGTCCAACGTGGACCTGGGCGATCAGTTCGTGCACATGATCCTCTACCAGCGCGCCTTCCAGGCCAACTCCCGGGTCATCACCACCAGCGACACCCTCCTGGAAGAAGTGCTGTCCCTGAAGAGGTAACAAGATACTAAGGCGCTGGATGAACTAAGGGGGGGTATCAAGGGGCGGGTTTTAGACCCGCCCCTTTCTTTTCGTTTTGCGTTTTTCGTTTTTCGTTTTGGGTTTTTATACTGAGCGACTTAATTAACCGCGGTTGGCATTCTCTGCGGCCTCTGCGCCTCTGCGAGAAACCTTTTTTTCTCGCAGAGACGCAGAGAGCGCAGAGATTAATAATGCGCAATTATTTATGTCGCCATGCATAGCTTACTTGGGAATCTTCTTCTGCTGGTTTAGATCGTAAACGGGAGCAAACCGTAAATCCGACCGCAGATATTCCTCCGGGGATTTTCCCAAGAGTTCCCCGTTCACTTGCAGGAACCGCAGTTCGCCGCTGACCCCGCAGCCTTCCTGGCAGGCCTGTTCCAATTTGCTTTTGGCCCCGCCGAACTGCGGGTCCGCCTTGCTTTTGTGGAAATGCCGCCGCCACTCGATCCACTGCTGGGGGGTCATCGCGCTCTGGTCCACAAAGACATAGTAGACCACCTTATCCGGGCAGTCCTCCTCCAGGTAGAGGGTGTATTCGGCTGCTTCCGGCTTCCCCGGGGTAGCGGGAAGACTTTTGGCCCCCTCTTCGATGAGCCAGGCCGTGGGGCATTTCCGGGACGCGGCAAAATCCTTCACGGTCCCGAAAATGAAGGCGGGATTCATCTCCTCGGCCACGAAATTTCCGGCCAGGAACTTCTCCGGCGGGGTGAACGCACTCAAGCCGTTGGCCTGCCG
>DYJG01000633.1 GCA_020723225.1 Desulfobacca acetoxidans
GCCTCGCGGGGCCGGTGGCCAATCTTTTGCTGGCCAGCATCGCCGGCAGTCTGGTGGCAATGATGAAAATAGTGGAATTTGACTCACGGGTATTCCTGATGGTAATGGGCGTCAATATCACCACCGCCATCTATAGCCTTATTCCCATCCCTCCGCTGGCCGGAGGCGCCCTCATCTCCGTGCTGATTCCGAAGAATATGGATGCAATTAAGCGGTGGTTCAACCTCATCGGGCCTTATGTTATTGTGGCCATAGTAATGCTGGAAAGGATCAAAGGAGAGTTGCCGTTCAGAGGTTATCTCGATCCTCTAGTGATGTCGGTGTTTAATTATCTCAAGGGCTGATAATGAAATGAGCAGTGAGCAGTAAAAACCAACCGTTCTTTTTTCCAAAGATCACAACGTGCTGATTTTTCAGAGGTTTCATGAAAGTATTGGTCACCGGCGCGACCGGGCAATTGGGTCAGGCCCTGGTGGAGGAACTGGGGCGGCGGAACCGGGAAGTGGCGGCCACCGACCTGCCGGAGCTGGACATCAGCCACCAAGACGCGGTGTGGCGGGCGCTTTCCGGCCACCGGCCGGGGGTGGTGATCAACGCGGCCGCGGCCACCCGGGTGGACGACCTGGAGGCGAACCCGGAACTGGCCTTTAAGGTCAACGCCCTGGGGCCCCGGAACCTGGCTACGGCCTGCCGGCGCCTGGGCTGCAAGCTGGCGCACATCTCCACCGACTATGTCTTTGACGGGACCAAGGCGGGCCCCTACGTGGAATGGGATGAGCCCCGGCCCCAATCGGTCTACGGCTGGAGCAAGCTCCTGGGGGAGACTTTGGTGCGGCAGCAGTGCCCGGATCATTTTATCCTGCGCACCGCCTGGCTTTATGGCCGGCCCGGCCCCAATTTTATCAACGCCATCCTGGCCCGGGCCAGGTCCGGCCAGGATTTGCAGGTGGTGGACGACCAGAAGGGGACCCCCACCAGTGCCCTGGCCCTGGCGCCGCAGATTCTGGCCGTGGTTGAGACCGAGGCCTTCGGCACCTATCATGCCACCTGCCGTGGAGAGGCCACCTGGTATGAATTTGCGTTGCTGATCCTGGAGCGGGCGGGTTTGTCGGTGAATATCCGCCCTTGCGCCACCGCGGAATTCCCCCGCCCGGCTCCGCGGCCGGCAAACTCCGTGCTGGAGAACCGCCTGCTGCAGTGGGAAGGGCTGGATCTGATGCCTCCATGGCAGGAGGCCTTCAACCGCTTCTGGGACTTATACGGGGAACAGTTATGACACTCCTTCCTCTTCCACCGGAATTCCCCGGTTTTCCAGGTTCCCAGGAGGTATGACTGACGTCGCCCCATTAGAGTGCTTATCCTAAAGCGGCGGCTTGAAACCGGTGGAATCCGCAAAATTTTGCCGACAATCGGGAGGATGAATGGCTTTCTCCTATGACACCCTGGCGCACTGGGACCGGGAGCACCTTTGGCATCCTTTTACCCAGATGCAAGGCTTCCGGGAAGAGGAACTGCTGATCATCACCCGGGGGGAAGGCGCCTATCTCTATGATTTTCAAGGACGGCGTTATCTGGACGGGGTGTCCTCCCTGTGGACCAATGTCCACGGCCATCGCCGGCCGGAACTGGACCGGGCCGTGCGGGAGCAATTGGAGCAGGTGGCTCATAGCACTTTGCTGGGCATCGCCCATCCTCCCGCCATTATCCTGGCCCGCCGCCTGGCGGAGATCACCCCGCCGGGGCTGAACAAGGTGTTTTACTCCGACAGCGGCTCCACCGCGGTGGAAGTGGCC
>DYJG01000634.1 GCA_020723225.1 Desulfobacca acetoxidans
CGGTTAAATATTAACCGCCGATGCACGCCGATAAACGCCGCTCATCTTAAGTATTGTAGCTCGGGAAAGCGAACTTGGTATAATACCCTCAGCTCTGAAACACCCGCACCTGAAAAGGGTCCAGGTCCAGAGAGGCGTGGCCGCCCGCCGCGGCCGGCAAGGGTTGGCCTTTGCCTCCCACCTCTGCCAGGGGAAGGGATCCCCAGGGCCAGGAATCCAGAATAAAAGGATTAAACGGATTCTTCCCGCAATTGGCCACCACGATGACCTGGTCTTTCTTTCCCGGGTCCTGATCACCCGGCCGGCAGAACGCGAAGATCCGCTCCCCGCCATTGTTATTGAAATTCTGATGGAAGCCGTTTTGCAGGGCAAAAAACTCCAGGCGGTTCCAGTGGAGGCAGGAGGCCCGGCGCCGGAGGTCCACCAGGTCCTTGACCCGCGCCAACACCTCTTTATGGCCGGGCTGCTCCCGGCGGTACCAATCCACCACGTCGCTCATCTTCTGCCGCCAATCCCAGTGAGGCAGATCGTGGGCTTCCGCGAATTCCTCACCGGCTAAAAACATGGGAATGCCCACGGCCGTTATGGTGAGCGCGAACGCGGCCACCTGCATTTCCAGGGCCGCCTGGTCTCGCACCACCCCGGGGACGGAATGGTCGCCGGTGGCGTCGCCCGCGCGTTCCATGAGAAAGTTCCAGAGGCGCTGTTCGATGTCCCCCTGGACATCATGGGAAGTGGGGTAAATGACCCGCTGGGCCAGGTCGGTGAAGCCCTGCTCCCGGTATTCCTTTTTCCCTTCGTTCCATAGCTTGTCTCCCTTCAGGAGATGTTCCGCCAGTTCCCGGCGGCCGCCCTGGGGCTTTTCCCATTCCGTGTGCCAGGTATCGGTGACCAGCCGGCGCAGGCCCTCTTGAAAGTCAAAGTCCCATAGCGCGTCCACCACCCGTTCCCCGAACCCGCCCTTAACGGCCAGGGCCCGGCGATGGGAATCTTCGGCAATGACCAGGAAGGGGCGGCCCGGAAAGCGCTCCCGGTTCGCATTGTGGGCCCGGCGGGTAAATTCCCGGATGAAATCCCAATTTTTGATCCCCTTGAACTCATCCAGGCGAAAGCCGTCGATATGGTAATCTTCGATCCAGAAGCGGGCCATCTCGTAGTGGAAGTCCCGGCCCCAATAAACGCCATCCACCGCGTGGGCGTAGCGAAAGAGGCTGCCTCCCCAGTCTTGGCGGTCCTTGCTTTCTTCCTTGTCTTTATCACCGTCTGTCAGAAAATACCCGCGAGCATCATCAGATTTTCGCAGGTAGAAGCGATCAAAGGCCAGGTCTTGCAGGGGACATCCCCGGCTGTGGTTCATGACCAGATCCAGGAAGACCCGGATGCCCCGCCGGTGGCACTCCAGGATGAACATCTTCAGATCATAGGGGCCGCCCATGTCGAAATCCGGGGCGAAGAAGAACCGGGTGCCGTAGCCCCAGTTGAGGGTATCGGGAGAGTCCTGCACCGGGGTGAGTTCAATGGCGTTGATACCAAGGTCCTGCCAATATTTCAGAAGTTCATAGGTGGCTTTGTCAAAGGTGCCCAGTCCCACCTGCCGGGCATAGCCCTCCTCAGGGGCATCCACCCAACGCATGGGCAGTTCGTAGATCACCATCTGATGGTTCCCGGGCAGGCCGCTCAAGTCGGGTTCCCCCGACCAATCAAAGGGCGGTGGGACGCGGGACCCATTGGCGATCTGGAAAACTCCCCGGTTGCCGCCATACCTGGTCAGCTCCCAAGCAAAAGGGTCG
>DYJG01000014.1:0-12913 GCA_020723225.1 Desulfobacca acetoxidans
TACGGTGGAGCTGAGGGCTTTGCCCACTTCGAAGAGAACGGAGAGTTCGGCGATCCGCTTTTTGGCTTCTTCCTGGAGGAGGGCCTGGCGCAGGGTGCCGGCCAGCATCAGGTTGGCCAGTTGGGTGTTCTGGCGCTCGGTGGAGGTGAAGTGGCGCTCCAGCCGGTCCGCAAACAGGAGGACGCCGTAAAAGAAATTATCGTCGGCCACCGGAAACCCGGCCAGGGTGACAAACGCAGGATGCAGTTTTTCCAGGGCCTGATTGGCGGCCAACACCCCCGGCTGGCCGCGATGCGCCGTCTTGAATTTCCGGGTCTTGGCCACTTCCCCCACCAACCCCTGGCCCAGGGGGAATTCCACCCGCAGATGCGGCGGCACGGGCCCCTGGCTGCTGAGGTTGAGAATCAGGGTCTCCCTGGCCTTATCCAGTCCGAAGTACAGGGCCAGGTCCACCTTGAGGTAACGGGCCAGAAGATGGACCAGGTTGTTGAGGCGTTCCCCGAAGCTGACCGTGGAGGTGAACACCTCCACCATCTGGGTCAGGAAGGCAATGCGCTCCGTGGCCATTAAGGCTTATCCCTTCGCCGGGCCGAGCCGTTTGTCCCGGGCCCGCTGGTAGAGTTCCAGATACTTGGGAGCCACGGTGTCCCAGGAGAAATCCAGGGCCATATTGGTGCGCATCAGGCTCTGCCAGACGGCCTGGTCCTGGTAAACCGCCAGGGACCTTTGCACCGCGCCCAGGAGCTCCACGGGGGTATAGCCCGCGAACTTGAACCCGTTGCCTTGGCCGGTTCCGGGGTCAAATTCCTGAATGGTTTCATCCAATCCCCCGGTGGCCCGGACCACGGGAATGGTGCCGTAGCGCAGGCAGTAAAGCTGGTCGAGGCCGCAGGGCTCATAGCGGGAGGGCATGAGAAAGATATCGGCCCCGGCGATGATCTGGTGGGCCAGCTCATCCGTATAACCGATATTCAGGCCCATCTGCCCGAAGTGGCGCTGACTGATCTCCTGGAGAAGATATTGGTGGCGCTCCTCCCCGGTACCCTGGAGAATGAAGCCCACTCCCAGCCGCATCAGGTCGTCCAGGCTGTTCTCCAAAAGATCGATGCCTTTGCGTTCGAAAAAGCGGGTGGTCAGGCCGATGAGAGGGCGGTCCAACGGCAGGTTCAAGCCGAAGCGGCGGATCAGCTCGGCCTTGCAAACCTTTTTGCCTCCCAGGTTATCCGGGTTGAAAAAGGCCGTAAGATAAGAGTCCTTGGCGGGATCCCAGCGGTTATAATCCACGCCCTCGACGATGCCGTAAAGCTCCGCGGCCCTTTCCTGGAACAACCCTTCCAGGCCGAAGCCGTATTCGGGGGTGAGGATCTCTTCTCGGTACTTGGCGCTCACCGTGCTGAGCAGATCCGCAAAGACCAGGCCGCCTTTCATTAAATTCATTTTGCCGTAGAATTCCAGCCCCTTGGGGGAGAGAAGCTCCCAGCCAAGGCCGGTCAAGGGCAGGTCAAAGGAGGAAAAAAGCCCTTGGTAACCCACGTTGTGGACGGTATAGACCACGGCCAGTTTCTGGAACCGGGAGCGGTCGGCGTATAAGGTGCGGAGATAGACGGGCACCAGGCCGGTCTGCCATTCATGGCAATGACAGATATCGACCTCCAGTTCCAAGGCGTCGATCATTTCCACCACCGCCCGGCTGAAGAAGATAAAGCGTTCGGCGTTGTCTTCGAACGCCCCGTAGGCGGTGCCGTAGAGGCCGTCGCGGTTGAAGAGGGCGTCCTGGCCGATGAAGTAAAAGTCGAGGCCGTAGTCGGTTTCGGCGTGGTGGATCTCCGCGGGCATGGTTTTCCAGGAGATGGGAATGGACAGGGTTTTTCCGGTAAAGGAAATGGGGAGGTTTGATTCCCGCACCTGGCGATATAAGGGCAGAATTACGGTTACCTGATGTCCCAATCGCTCTAGGGCCCAGGACAGGGCGTTAATTCCTTCGGCCAACCCGCCGCTGCGGGCGAAGGGATTGGCCTCCGGGGTTACCATCAGGATATGCATATCTTTCCCTTCTTTGAGCTAGAGCTTAGCGTCCCGAAGATACTGGGCGGCGTCCTCCGGCGGGGTGGGATTGATGAAAAAGCCCGAGCCCCACTCGAAACCGGCCATGAGCGTCAGTTTGGGCATGATTTCGAAATGCCAGTGATAGTAAGTGAGCTCCGGCTCCCTAAACGGCGCGGTGTGGAGGATGTAATTATAAGGAGCCTTGCCGATGACCTTTTCCAGGCGCTGCAAAGTCTCTTGGAAGACCTGGGCCAGGAGGCGGCAGGAATCCTGGGTCAGATCCGCATAAGAGGAACAATGGTTTTTGGGAAGAATCCAGACCTCGAAAGGCGAGCGGGGCGCGAAGGGACAGATGGCCAGAAATTCATCGTTTTCCAGCAGCACCCGCGTCCCCTGTTGCAGTTCCTGGCGGATCATGTCGCAAAAGACGCAGCGCTCCTTGTAATTGTAATAAAACTTGGAGCCGGCCAATTCCTCCTGGACCAGCTCCGGCACGATGGGCAAGCCGATGAGCTGGCTGTGGGTATGCTCCAGGGACGCGCCTGCGGCCCGGCCCGAGTTTTTAAAGAGCACCACGTATTTGAACCGGGGGTCCTGGGAGAGGGCGATGAGGCGGTCCCGGTAGGCGAAAAGCACGTCCATGAAAACTTCCACGGGCACGGTGGTGAGGGTGGCATGATGATCCGGGGTTTCGATGATCACCTCGTGGGCGCCGATGCCGTTCATCTTGTCGAACATGCCTTCCCCCTGGCGGTTGAGCTGGCCCTCCATGACCAGGGCCGGGAATTTGTTGCCCACCACTCTGAGGCGCCAACCCGGGGAATTGGGCGCAGTGCCCGGCTCCCGGTAGGCCATGATCTCCGGCGGGGTGGTATGTTCGTTGCCCGGGTCAAAGGGGCAGAAACCGCCTTTGCTCACTTCCGGCTCCACCACAAAGTCGTGGGGGCGTTTGCCCCGTTCCGTGGAAATGATCACCCAACGACCGATGATGGGGTCTTTACGCAATTCCGGCATCAGCTCTCCTTCCCGGTCTCCGGGGGTATAAGTAACGCGGGCCGCAAAACCACGGCCCCGGCCGCTGGTGGAGACCGGCGGACGCTATCAGTATATTTTCCTCAGGGAAGTTATGCAAGAGATTTACCATAGATGGGGCGTTTTGGGAGGTTGCTGATGGTTGAGTGATGCAAGAGGTTTGGAAGGGAAGTGACAATAAATGGGGGAAGAGGGAAAAAGGCGAAAAGGGGAAAAGAAAAAAACCTCGATCCCCGGTTCTTTTTTTCCCCTTTCGCCTTTCCCCCATTTTCCCTTTTCCCCCCTGATTTTATTAACTGGGCCTCCCTGTGATGCTGCTATTTCCGAAAAAGATAGAGTATCAGAGTGAGGATCAAGCTGAGAAGAATGCAGGTCCCCAGGGGGAAATAAAAACTAAAGCCATCCCGTTTATAGGTAATGTCCCCGGGGAGCTTCCCCAGCCAGGGGATTTTCGGCCCCACCCACAAAAAGAGGCCGAGGAGCAGCAGGATGGCGCCGGTGATCATTAAAAGACGACCTAGGTCGGACATGCTTTAACCTCTAACTGATTGTGTTCGGTTCGTGAGAGATTGGGGGAAAAGGGAAAAAGGCGAAAAGGGGAAGGAAGGACCTTCCGCTGAAAACCTTTTCCCCCTTTCCCCTTTTTCCCTTTTCGCCCTCAGATTGCATTCCTGTGTCCTTTCCCTCCAGCAGCCACCAACCCACTCAAATCAAAGCAAACGTAGGCTCTGTGCCTCTTTCAGCAAGTCATCCCTAAACTTGGGGTGCGCCAGGCTGATGATGTCTAACGCCCGGTCCCGGGTGGATTTGCCTTTGAGGTTCACCACCCCGTATTCGGTGGCCAGGTAGTGGGTATCAATCCTCGGGGTGGTGACCACCGTGCCCGCCTGGAAGCGGGGCACCACCCGGGAGACCTCGCCGGAATGCGCCGTGGCGTAAAAGGCGATGATGGACTTCCCGTCCTTGGCGTTGAACGCGCCCCGGACGTAGTCCAACTGGCCGCCGGTGCCGCTGTATTCCGTGCCCCCCAGGTACTCGGAGTTGCACTGGCCCAGCAGGTCCACCTCGATGGTGGAGTTGATGGAGATCATGCGGTCGTTCTTGGCGATGACCTCCGGCGCGTTGGTGTAGGAGACCGGGTAGGACTCCATGCTGGGGTTGTCGTGCATGAACTCGTACATTTCCTTATCGCCGATGGCATTGGTGAAGACGTGCTTTAAGGGGTGCAGGGTCTTCTTTTTGCCGGTGACCGCGCCCTTCTTGATGAGGTGCACCATGCCGGGGCACATGAGTTCGGTGTGGATGCCCAAATCCTGGTGGTTTTCCAGATGCTTGCAGACCGCGTTGGGAATGCCGCCGATGCCCAACTGGATGGTGGCGCCGTCCGGGATCATCTCGGCAATCAGGCGGCCGATGGCCTCGGCCTCGGGCTTGGGTTTGGCGGGGACGGCTTCCATGAGGGGCACGGCGTTTTCCACGACGGCGTCCACTTCCGAGACGTGGAGCAGGGCGTCGCCGAAGACCCGGGGCATGTGGGGGTTGACCTCGACGATGAGCTGCTTGCAATGGCGGGCCGCGGTGGAGATGTAGTCGTTCACCACCCCGAAGCTGAAAAACCCGGCCTTGTCCATGGGGCTGACCGTCGTGACGGTGACGTCGATCTCCATGAAATCCCGGATGATCCGGGGGAGTTGGTGAAATTCGTTGGGCACGAAATAATTCAGGCCTTTCTTTACCAAATCCCGGTCATAGGCGGTGACAAACCAGCAAAAGGGGTGAATCTTGTCGAGGAGGTGCGGGGCCAGGATGGTCCTGGCCGCGTGCTGCATGGGCAACAGCGAAAAGACTTTCAGGTCCTCCAGGTCCCCGACCCGGACCCGTTGGGCAATGGCCGCCAGCAATGCCGGAGGCTCGCCGATGGCCATGCCGTGCACCAAAGTGGCCCCCTGGCCGATCCTCACGGCCGCCTGCTCCGGGGTAATCAACTTACGGCGGTATTCGTCTGCATAAATGCTCATTACTTCCTGCCCCTTATCCTCTTCATCCCCCTTGTCTCTTCTTTTAAGAGCGCTTAATCGGTCTCCTCTTGGATTACTCTTCCTTGGGAAGTGAAGGTATGCCCTTGAGTGCCATAAGAGCCTACCATGATACACTCGACCAGGGGTTCGACCACCTTATTTTCTGCCTTCCATTGCACAATAAAGTTGGCGCCTGCCCCTTCATCGCCTTTTTTGGGGTTTCTGATGGCATAGCGAACTGCCGCCAGTGGATTGAGCTGCACAGGTTTGGACAAATACTTTTCCACCAGTTTGCCATCCGTATCATAATTATCGATTCGAACTATTGTAATCGGATTATCCGGATCGGCATTATGAATAAGCAGATTAGCCCTTATATTAATATATTGATAATCTCCAACAATATTTGAATAACTTGGCACATAAATAGTCTGGCCTTTTAACATCTTAACTGCGCCTATTGCTAACGCTCCAGATGTTACAATAATTATTATCATCGAGGTAAACAGCAGAAATATTCTTTTAACGTTTTTCATTTAATTTCTCCTTTCGTTTCAGGGGATGATAGTTAAGGGAAATTCCTTACTCCACCGGGATTGTTCACTGACGCGGTTTAACCGAGCACCTCCGCTCTTTCCTCCAGCTTCTGAATCTCTTTTTCTTTGAGCCTGATGTCACTCTGGCGCAACAATCGTTCCACTATGGGGACCAATTGGCCGCCCGCCGCCATATTGGGCAGAAGCACGTAATCGGCGCCTTCCCGGTAGAGTTCAAGCGCCTTCCTGGTACTCTCCGCGGTGACAATAATCTTCGCCTGGGGACAGAGTTTCTTCATAAGCCCGATAATTTTAAGGTTACTGGTGCCCACCAGGATATCGTCGGAAATGGTGGAAAGCACCAGCTTGGCCTTTTCAATGCCGGCATGGTGCAAAGTCTCCAGGTGGCTGATATCCCCATAAACAACCTTTACTCCCCGGTCGCGCAACCTCTGGTAAACCACAGGATTATAATCAACCACCAGCAACTTTTGCAGCAGGTCCGGACTCTGGTCCTCAATTTCCTGGAGGAATGAGCTGGCAATCCGGAAGAACCCCAGCAAGGCGATTTCTTTCGGAGGACCCTCTATTTTCTCCTCATGGGGACGCTGGATATCTTTGACTCCGATCCGGTTGAGGACCTTGCTCAAATGGGTTTGCAGGAAATGACTGGATTTGATCATATAAGTGGAGGAGATGGAGGTCATGACGAAAATATAAATGATAAGGGTTTGAATATCCGGGACAATGTGTTTGAATTGGATGCCGAGCGCGGTTATTACCAGGGCGAATTCACTTATTTGGGAGAGGTTGATGGAAGTCAACAGGCTGACGCGATGGCCATTCTTCAGCGCATAGAGAACGGGATATACCGAAAGGAATCTGGTGGCGACCACAAACACCGCAGCAATGGCCGCCAGCATCAGCATACCCAGGTTGTCCAGGGGATTGGGAATTGTCATCCCCAGACCGACAAAGAACAGGGTAATGAAAAAGTCTCGAATACTGACGATCTTGGCGATGATTTCGGCATTATAAGGAAAAGTGGAAATTGACGCGCCGGCAATCAGGGCCCCCATTTCCAAGGACAATTCGAAATATCCGGCAATGCCGCAAATGAAAAAGCACCAGGCCAGGGAAGCCACCAGCACCAATTCCGGCACCTTGGCGATCTTTCTAAAGAAATACCCCAGCACATATTTGCTCATCACCAGGCTGATGGCCACCAGAATGAATCCCTGGGCGAAGTTCCAAAGCAGGCTCAACAACCGGGGGTTGGCCAGGGTCGGCTGAATGCTCAGCATCACGATGGCCCAGATATCCTGAAATACCAATACTCCGAGAGTAAGCCGGCCCGCCAAGGTGTCCAACTCGAATTTTTCATACAGCAATTTCACCACGATGGCGGTACTGCTCAGAGAAATACAGACGGCCAGATATAGCAAGTCGTATTCTCCACCCAGCACTTTTACCCCGAAGATGGAGTATTCATAAGGGGGCCCGATGGTAAATCCCAGCAAGAGAAAGAAACCCAGGCCCATGGCCACACAGAGGACAAATTGCAGAATTCCGGTAACGACGAGGGACTTGCCAGATTCTTTGATTTTTTTGAGGTCGAGTTCCAGGCCGATCATAAATAGCAGGAGAATCAGGCCCATTTCGGAAATAATACTGATGTCGTCCTTGCTGCGGACCAAGCCCAACCCGAATTGCGGCCCGATAGCAGCCCCGGCGGCAATAATGGCCAGCAGCATGGGCTGTTTGATCATATTAGCCACATAAGACAGTAACGTGGCGGCAATGATGCTGATTCCGATACTGGTCAATAACTGGTGGCCGCCTGCATCGCCGCCATTGCTGCCGGCCCATGCCATATCAGGTATTATGAGGATAAAAGCCGTCAGCAAGTAGCCGAAGACCTTCAACCGGTCAGCGCCATTTTTAGAGTTGCCCACGTTATTCCCGTCCAATTTTTCTGAAGTAAGAAATTATTTGCCGAATTTATGCGACAATCTTATCCCTTTTCAAGGAAAATTGCCCCCTGGAAATATTATAACCTTCCCCGGGGATTGTCAGGCACCCCATTCTTGGTTAAAATTTTTATATTATGCTGATTTTTCCCGCGATTGACTTGAAGGGCGGCAAGTGTGTGCGTCTACGCCAGGGGAGGAAGGAAGACGAAACCGTCTTCAGCGACGACCCGGTGGCCATGGGCTTAAAATGGCAGGATTTGGGAGCGCAGTGGCTCCACGTGGTGGACCTGGACGGCGCGTTCAGCTCTAAGCCCCAAAACCTGGAATCCATCAAGGGCCTGCGCCGGGCCCTCAACATCCCCATCCAGTTGGGGGGCGGCCTGCGCACCCTGGAGACCCTGGACCTGTATATCAACCTGGGCATCGACCGCCTGATTTTGGGCACCGCGGTGCTTAAAAACCCGGACCTGGTGGCCAAAGCCTGCGCCGCTTACCCGGGCCGCATCGCCGTGGGCCTGGACGCCAAGGACGGCCTGGTGGCCGTGGAGGGCTGGACCGAAACCAGCACCCAGAAAGTAATAGATGTGGCCCAAAAGCTGGTTTCTTTAAAACCCGCGGCCCTGATCTACACCGACATCGCCCGGGACGGGGTGAAGAAGGGCGTAAACGTCGAGGCCACCAAGGCCCTGGCCCAGGCCGTGGACCTGCCGGTGATCGCCTCCGGCGGGGTGAGTTCCCTCTCGGACATCGAGGCCCTACTGCCGCTGGAGCCCCTGGGGGTGGTGGGGGTGATCATCGGCCGGGCCTTGTATGACGGCGTCTTCCAGTTGCCGGAAGCCTTGAAGCTGGCCCAAACCGGCTAAGAAATAAGCCTCTTGCAAAATTCAGATCTTCTCTCTGCGGGTCTCTGCGCTCTCTGCGACTCTGCGGTGAATTCACAAGCTCATATTAACCGCAGAGACGCAGAGAGCGCAGAGAAAGCGCAGAGAAAAAGAAAGGATTTTTGTAATAGGCTCAAGTTGGAATAAGGAAATAATATAAGGTTTTCATATTGACTGACTTCTCCTACCTCAGCCGCATCCAGCGCCCCAGCCGCTACGGGGGCCGGGAGATCAACGCCGCCTATAAAGACCCCCGGGAGGTGGGCTTAAGGGTGGCGCTGCTCTTCCCCGACCTTTACGAAGTGGGCATGTCCCACCTGGGCCTGGGCCTGCTCTACGACATCCTGAACCGCCGGGAGGATACCTGGGCGGAGCGGGCCTACGCGCCGGCCCCGGACCTGGAGGCGGAGCTAAGAAGCCGCAGGCTGCCGTTAACCAGCCTGGAGTCCGGCACGGCCTTGGCCGACTTCGACCTGGTGGGCTTCAGCCTCCAGTACGAGCTGAGTTACACCAACCTCCTGAACATGCTGGACCTGGGGGGTGTCCCCCTCCTGGCCCCAGAGCGCGGCCCCGGCGACCCCGTGGTCATCGGCGGCGGGCCGGCCGCGTGCAACCCGGAGCCGGTGGCCCCCTTTTTCGACGCCCTGGTGTTGGGGGACGGCGAAGAGGTGATCCTGGAGGTGGCTGACGCGGTCAAAGCCTGGAAGGCGGTCAGAGGGACCCGGGAGGAGTTGTGGCAGGCCCTGGAAGAGATCGACGGGGTTTACGTCCCCGCCTTGTTCGAACCCGTTTTCGATGAAACGGGCCGCCTCCGGGAGATCATCCCCCGGGGCCGCCGGAGCGCGGTCCGCAAACGGGTGCTCCCCGACCTGAACCGCATCGAGATTTCGCCCCGGCCCCTGGTCCCCTACTGCCAGATCGTTCATGACCGCCTGCAGCTCGAGATCGTCCGGGGCTGCTCCCGGGGCTGCCGCTACTGCCAGGCGGGGATGCTCTACCGGCCTGTACGGGAGCGGGACCCGGCGCAAGTGGCGGCCTGGGTGGAAGAGGCCCTGGATAACACGGGCTATGAAGAGGTCTCGCTGCTGTCTTTAAGCGCCGGCGATTACCGGCCCCTGTCCTGGCTGCTTACCCGGCTCATGGACCGGCTGGCCCCCCGGAAGGTGGCCCTGTCGCTCCCGTCGCTTCGGGCCGACACCCTCACCCCGGAGATGATGGACCAGATCAAACGGGTGCGGCGCACCGGCCTGACCCTGGCCCCGGAGGCGGGGAGCGAGCACTTGCGGCGGCTGATCAACAAGAACCTGACGGAGGAAGAGATCCTCGCGGCCGCGGCCCGGGCTTTTGGCGCCGGGTGGCAGCTTCTGAAGCTCTATTTCATGATCGGCCTCCCTAAGGAGACCCCGGAGGACCTGGAGGCCATTGCCGCGCTCACCCGGCAGGTGCTGAAAAGCGCGCCCCAGGGCCGCCGGGGCCGCATCAACCTGAGCCTGTCCACTTTTATCCCCAAGGCCCATACGCCTTTCCAGTGGGAGGGGATGGCCGGCCTGGAGGAGAGCCGAACACGCCTCCACACCGTCAAGGACCGGTTGCGCCACCCTCAGATTCAAGCCAAGTGGAACTCCGCGGCCCAAAGCTGGCTGGAGGGAGTCTTTTCCCGGGGGGACCGCCGTTTGGCCCCGGTCTTGCTGGCCGCGTACCGCCGGGGCTGCCGCCTGGACGCCTGGAGCGAACACCTTAGGCTGGAGCCCTGGCGGGAGGCCTTTAAAGACGCGGGGGTTGATCCTGATTTTTATTTGCGGGAGAGAACACCGGAGGAGACCCTGCCATGGGACCACCTGGATTCCGGGGTCAGCCGGGAATTTCTCGCGGCCGAAAGGGACCGGGCCTACCAGGGGCTTCAGACCCCGGACTGCCGGCAGGCCGGTTGCCAGGACTGCGGCATCTGCGATCAGGAAGCCGTTGCCCTGGACCTCCGGGACGCGCCCGGAGAGCCCCAGCCGGAACCGCGGCCGGCCGCGGTTCCGGACCCCCAGCCGGTCTGGTACCGGCTGTCCTTCAGCAAAGTGGACGCCGCCCGCTGGCTCAGCCACCTGGAGCTGGTCGCCGCGTTTTACCGGGGCCTGCGCCGCTCCCGGCTGCCTCTGTCCTTCAGCGGCGGCTTCCACCCCCTGCCTCGGGTCTCTTTCCACGGGGCCTTGCCCGTGGGCGTGGAGAGCCTGGCCGAAACCCTGGACGTGGGCCTGGCCGGACAGATTGAAAGCGGCAAATTGGCGGCAACCCTGAACCGGGTCCTGCCGCCGGGCTTGAGAATCCTGGAGGCCCGGCGCCTGGCGAAGCGGCTGCCCCCGCCCCGTCTTCAAGCCGCGGTCTATCAGGTGGCAAGCCCGGAGCCCCTGTTCGATTCTCTGGTTGCGGCCGATTTTCTGAAGCAGGAAGACGTTCCGGTGATCCGGAAGCGCCCCAAGGAAGAGCGCACCGTAAATTTGCGCGCCCTGGTGGCCGGCCTGGAGGTGGCGGACCCTCAAAACCTGCGGCTGACCATGCGTTTTCAGGAAAGAGACAACCTGAAAGTGACGGACACCCTGGCCGCCATCTTTCAATTAACAGAAGATCAAACCAGGGACTTGCAGATTTTGAAATTAAAGAGTATTTGATGGTAGCGGGTGAAAAGGTTAAAAGGGGAAAAGGTTAAAAGGTAAAAGCAAAGCATCGTACTTTCCTTTTCCCCTCTTCCCCTTTTTCCCTTTTCCCCCCAGGAGTTACTTCCAATATTCCCAGGCAAGCGACCCAATAATGGCCAATTCATTGCTCATCAGCGTCGCGGAACATGACACCCGGGTAGCCATGCTGGAAGAAGGACGGCTGGCGGAGTTTTTCGTCGAACGCCATCAGCAGAGCGACCCCACCGGCAATATTTACAAAGGCCGGGTGGCCAGGGTCCTTCCCGGTCTGGGCGCGGCCTTCGTGGATGTGGGGCTGAGCCGCCCGGGTTATCTCTTCGTGGAAGAGGTGTCGGACCATTACGACGATTTTTTCAGTTTTTGGTTGTTAAAAGAGAAGAAGGAAGCCAATACCGTCCCGGAATCCCCGGTTCGGAAGCTGCCGCCGGCTCCCATCGAAGATCTCCTCCATGAGGGCCAGGAGATCGTGGTGCAGGTATTTCGCGGTCCCATGGGGGAGAAAGGGGCCCGGCTGACCACCCATATCAGTCTGCCGGGACATTACCTGGTCTTTATGCCCAGCTTTTCCCATCTGGGGGTCTCCCGCCGCATCCCGGACGAAGGGGAGCGGGCCCGGCTCAAAGCCGTCCTCGAAGAATTAAAAATCACGGAAGGGGGGCTCATCGCCCGCACCGCCAGCCAGGGACAGAGTGCGGAGGAACTGGCCCGGGAGCGGGATTATCTCCTCAATCTCTGGCAGGTCATCAAGCGGAAAAAAGATGCCGCCTCCCCGCCGGCCCTGCTCCATCAGGATTACAAGGCGGCCCGGTGGGTGGTGCGGGAGATCTTCGGCCCGGAGATCAAGCGAGTCGTGGTGGATGACGCCGGGACTTACGACCAGATAGTGCAGTTTCTGGGCTCCTTAAGCCCGGTTTATCGCCACCAGGTGGAGCTTTACGAGGGGACGGAGCCCATCTTCAGCCACTTCGGGGTGGAGATCGATTGGCTAAAGCTGCTGGCCCCCAGGGTCTGGCTCAAGAGCGGCGGTTATCTGATGTTCGACACCACCGAGGCGTTGACCAGCATCGACGTCAACACCGGGAAATACGTGGGCCGGAGCCAGTTTCAGGAAACCATTTTCAAAACCAACCTGGAAGCCGCCCGGGAAATCGCCCGGCAAATCAGGCTGCGGAACATCGGCGGCCTCATTGTCATCGATTTCATCGATCTGGAAAAGCCGGCCCACCGGGACCAGGTGCACCAGACCCTGGTGGAGGCCTGCAAAAGGGACCGGGCCAAGACCACCATCCTGCCCATGTCCAGCCTGGGGCTGGTGGAAATGACCCGGCAGCGGCTCCGGGACAGCCTCTACCAGTCGGCCACCGAGCCCTGCGGTTGCTGCGGCGGCCTGGGCAGCATGCTCACGCCCCTGACCCTGGTCCACGACATTCTCCGGCAACTGGCCGGGGAGGCCCGGGAATTCCCCGGCGCCCACCTGCTGGTCACCACCCATCCCCAGATCGCCACCATCCTGAAACAGGAAGGAGAAGGCCTGATCAACCGCCTGGCTGCCAACCTCCAGGTAAAAGTAACCATCTCCCAACAAGCCCTCGTCCCCCGGGAATACTTTGAGATTCAACGGGAGTGGGGGGAGGGAAGGGAAGCTTAGCGCATCTCTGCGCTCTCTGTGTCTCTGCGGTAAAAAATTTAACCGCAGAGACGCAGAGGACGCAGAGTTGCGCAGAGATAAATCATTTCCTCTGC
>DYJG01000014.1:12923-13966 GCA_020723225.1 Desulfobacca acetoxidans
CGTCCATAAACCACAATACAAGGTATCCCTCCCCATGACCCACGCTCCCGTCATCTTAGGCACCGCCGGCCACATCGACCACGGCAAGAGTTCCCTGATCAAGGCCTTGACCGGCACCGACCCGGACCGCCTGAAAGAGGAAAAACTCCGGGGCATCACCATCGAGTTGGGGTTCGCCTATCTCATGCTCCCCAGCGGCCAGCGCTTAGGCATCGTGGACGTCCCCGGGCATGAGCGCTTCGTGCGCCACATGGTGGCCGGGGCCAGCGGCATGGACCTGGTGGCCCTGGTCATCGCCGCGGACGAAGGGGTCATGCCCCAGACCCGGGAACACCTGGAAATCTGCGAACTCCTGCACGTCAAAAAAGGCCTGGTGGTTCTCACCAAGGCGGACCTGGTGGAGGAGGACTGGCTGGAGCTGGTGGCCGAAGAGACCAAAGAGGCCCTGAAGGGCACTTTTCTAGAGGCCGCGCCCATTCTGCAATTCTCTTCGGTAACGGGGAAAGGAAAAGAGGAGTTGCTGGCGGTGCTCTCCGATCTGGCCGCTGAGGTCGCGCCCAAGCCGGGCCGGGGCATCTTCCGCCTGCCCATCGACCGGGTCTTCACCATCAAGGGCTTCGGCACGGTGGTCACCGGCACCGCGGGTTCCGGTTCCCTGAAAGTGGGGGACGCGGTCATGGTCTACCCCCCGGGCTACAAGGCCCGGGTGCGGGGGCTCCAGGTGCACGGGGAGTCGGTGGAAGAGGCATCTGCCGGCAACCGCGCCGCCGTCAACCTCCAGGGGCTGGAAAAAGAGGAGGTGGAGCGGGGCATGGTGGTGGCCCCCCCGGGCGCCCTGATCCCCAGCCGCCGCCTGGACGCATTCTTAGAAATTTTGTCCAGCGCGCCCCGGGCCCTGAAACACCGCCAGGCGGTGAGGTTACACACCGGCACCAGCGAATCCGTGGCCATGCCGCTGCTCTTGGACGCGGACGAACTGCCCCCGGGTGGCGCGGGCTACGTGCAGTTTTTCCTCCGGGAGCCTTTGGCGCTCAAACCCGGGG
>DYJG01000635.1 GCA_020723225.1 Desulfobacca acetoxidans
GGGCGGGCGTCTCGCCCGCCCTGGTAATCCGCACAGGCTGGAAAGCCTGTGCTACTGAATTTGAGTTTCTTGTTTTTTGACAAAGATTTTTCTTTCATGCTGCTAATTTAATTAAGGAATCAGAGCTGGCATTAAGGGCTGCAATGATAGCGGTGATGGCCTTGGACCCACTGGCGCTTAGGTGATAGCGGTGGGTTTTCGGGACCTTTTTGATCAAGCCGTGAGCCCGAAGGAGGCGCAGCTTCCGAGTGATGGCGCTTGATTGACGACGTTTTTCCGTGGGGGTCAGCTTCTGGTCCGAAGCATAGAGAAGCTTTGCCAGGTCCCGGTTGCGGAAGCCGTTGATGTTAAGCTCGCCCCGAGCCACCGCCTGCAGGAGCGCCAGGTCTTGGGGGCCATAGGGATTTAAGGCCCGCACCCGTTGCCCCTTCCAGATGGTAGGGCGACACAATTTATTCGTAAGACTGCCCAGGGAGGCAGTGTCCTGGACCTGAACCAGGGCCTGAAGATAACGGCGGTTGGCGGCCTCCGAGACCTGGGCCAGACGGTGCAAGTCAGCCACCCCTTTACGGAGGGGGCGCCAGGCCAGGTCCCCATGGTCGTCCCCGGCCTTGCGCCGCAACACCTTGAAGTCCCGGGGATCATTGATGGTCGTCTCCACCCGGAGGCTGGAGCCCTCTTTGTCATAGAGCTTGATATGATTGCTGCCCAGCCGATGCTTGATCCTGATGCCTTCGGGCCGCCGCCGCAGACGGCTGACCACCTCGCCGACAAAGTTCCGGGGGAGGTTGCCCGTGGGGGGAATCTTACGCCCCAGAAAGCGCATTACATCAGGACTGGCAAAGGTGGTGAGGCCGTGACGCAAAAATTGAGGATAGAGGCCAGCCAACTTTCCAGGGTCCTTAAACATGATGTCCGTGGCCCATTCGCTCTGGTGCACCGACCAGTAGTAGCGCAGGTCGAAGTCACCAAAAAGTTCGGCGTGGATGGGATTGAGCTGCCTGGCAATCTCGTCCAGGAGCCCGGGCCAGGAGGTGCGCAGCAAGCCCTCCATAATTTCCTGGGCCCTGGGCGGGTCTTCGATCCAGGTGAAACAATTGCCCCGTTGCTGAAAAGCGATGCCCTCCCGGGTCAGTTGCCGGGAGAGCCACTCCCGGCCGTTGAGGCACACCTGGATGGTCAGGGGAAACCAGGTCTGCAGCCGGGCGCTCATAAAGCCGAACTGGGGATGAAAGAAATAGTGATACAGGTGCAGGCACTTGCTGCGATGAGGCCGGATCTGGAGCCTCTTCGATTCCCGATGGCGGTGAATTTCAAAGGTTTGGCAGGGCTCGACACAGGTAAGGACACAGATCAACCCGTCGGTCAAGTGATCCCTGGCAGCCAACTCCCGAGCCAAATCATCCTTGCGCACTTGACTGGAAGCCAGGTATTGGATGGGACGGCCGGTGCGCTTGGCCACGGCCAGGGAGGCCTCCTTGAGGCGAGCGGTCACCTGGAGGACATATTGGGCAAAGTCCTTCAAAAGCACCCCCAAAAAAGCCAGGCAGTAGTCCATGCCCTGGGGATAGAACAGCCGGCGCAGAAGGCCCCGGAAGACCAAGCGGTCAAAGCCCGAAAGAGAACCAATGACATCTCGTTCATGTTTCTGTATAAAAGATTTCACGGCGTTTTCCTTTCTGCTGCCAAGTTTTTTGGTTGTCGTAAACCCGAAACTTACAACAAGAGGAAAACGCCCGCAATTTTTTAGTTTGGTTGCGGCCATAGGCCGCGATGTGC
>DYJG01000015.1 GCA_020723225.1 Desulfobacca acetoxidans
ACGAAAATATCTACGTGGTGGGCGACGCCACCAACGTTCCCACCTCCAAGGCCGGGGCCGTGGCCCACTACGAATCGGACATCATCGTGGAAAACCTGCTCCGGGAAATGGACGGCCAGGAGCCCCTGCCGGAATTCGACGGCCATTCCACCTGCTTCATCGTCACCGGCTACGAAAAGGCGTCCCTCATCGACTTCAACTACAAGGTCGAACCCCTGCCCGGCAAGTATCCCTTCCCGGGCCTGGGACCCTTCACTCTCCTGGGCGAAAGCCACCTGAACTACTGGGGCAAAATGATGTTCAAGTGGGTCTATTACAACATGATGCTCAAGGGCAAGGAGCTGCCCCTGGAACCCCAGATGTTCATGGCCGGTAAGATGCTCGGCCATGTCTACCACGTCTACGGTTGAGAGAGGAGAAGGGAATGGCCGAAAAAACCGAGAAGAAACCGAGTGCGGAAGCCCTGATCCTGGAGCGGCTGGACCGGATGGAGGACCAGTTGCAAACCCTGGTCAAGTCCCAGGAGAGCCTGACGGAGCTGAAGAACGATATTACTCCCCTGATGAACTCCGCGGTCAGACTCCTGATCGACGAGTTGGGCATGGTGGAGTCCGGCTTTCAACTGGAGGACCTCTTCGCCCTGCTGAAGCAGGGCCTGCGCAGCCTGCGCAACCTGACCCAGGCCCTGGAGACGATGGAGAATCTCTTCGAATTGTGGAACTGCATGGAGCCTCTGCTGAAAAGCACCGTCCCCAATCTTATTAATTACATGGATAACCTGGAGCGCCGGGGGGTTTTCCGCACCTACGCGGCCATGCTGGAAGTCCGGGCCAAGGTGGCGGCCCACTACGACGCCGCGGAAATCGCCGACATGAGCGACTCCTTTGTGCTCTTGCTGAGTATGCTGAAAAAGTTGTCCGACCCCCAGATGATCGATTTCATGAACCGGATCCTGGAACTGCCCACGGCCATGAAGCTGGAGCAGGCCAAGCCCTTGGGACCCTTGGGGATGTTGTCCGCCATGGGCAGCAAAGAGGCCCGGCAGGGCCTGGGAGTGGCTATGGAACTCACCAAGGCCCTGGGCAAGCTGGGAGCGGGCCGGGGCTAGGCAGTAGACACAGTTAGACTAGATATTGGAGGTCTGTCGAATTTCCGAACCTAACTTGAAAAGTTCAAAGTTCAAGGTTCAGAGTTCAAGGTTAGGAATGACAGGCCGAGCATTACCCTCAAGTCTGGAAGTAATTGATTTAATAGGCTTTTGGTGGCACAGGCTTTCCAGCCTGTGCGGGTCTTTCCGCACAGGCTGGAAAGGCTGTGCCACCGATTAACTTGGGGCCTATAGGTGCAGCAGCGGCCTTGACTCACCTTTGATGGAGCCGGGCCGGAAATTCTTCAGTGTTGATGGGCGCAGCCGGTCTGCGCCCTTTTTCTTGGTAGCGCCCCGGGGCTGCCTGCCGTATAATCACGGAGAAAGAACCTTGCTTTCCCGGGCGTCCTTTTTTGCAAGGACATTTGCCCCTGACCCATCCGCTCGGCCCTAAACCATGAAAAGACCTCTTTTAACTTTGAACTTTGAACCTTGAACTTGGAACTATTCTAAAACCGATGAAGGCCCTATTGATTTATCCCGAAACCCCTGACACCTTCTGGAGCTTGCGCCACGCCATCGAGTTCCTGGGGGTTACGGCCTGCAGTCCGCCCCTGGCGCTGTTCACCGTGGCCGCCATGCTGCCCCGGGATTGGCCCAAAAAATTAGTGGATCTGAACGTGGAGCCCCTGACGAAGGAACACCTGGCCTGGGCGGACCTGGCTTTCATCAGCGCCCTGACCATCCAGTCCCGGTCGGCGGACGAAGTCATCAGGCGGTGCCGGGCCGCGGGGGTCAAGGTCTGCGCCGGCGGGGTCCATTTCAGCAGCCCTGATGAACCCTTCGAAGCGGTGGACCATCTCTTTATCGGCGAGGCGGAAGAGACCCTGCCCCGTTTTCTGGAGGACCTGGCCCAGGGCAAGGCCCAGCCGGAATACCGGGCAGCCCGGTTTCCGGACCTGGCCGCCTCGCCGAACCCGGCCTGGGAACTGCTTGACCCCTCCAAGTATGCGAACATGCTGGTCCAGGTGTGCCGGGGCTGCCCCCACGATTGCGAGTTTTGCCAGGTCATCGTCCAATACGGCCGGGTCCCCAGGTACAAGTCTCCGGACCAGGTGGTGGCCGAGGTTCAGGGGGTTTTGGACGCGGGTTGGCGAGGGGTGCTGACCTTCGCAGACGACAATTTTATCTGCCATCACGGCAAGGCCAAGGAGATCCTGCGGGCCCTGGAACCCTGGCAGGCAGAGCGGGGCTATCCCATGCTCTTCGTGGCCCAGGCCAGCATCGACGTGGTGGACGATCCGGAATTGCTGGAACTCATGGAGCGCGCGGGTTTTGTGGGCCTATTTTTAGGTATCGAAACACCGGACCCCGCCTCGCTCAAGGAATGCAATAAACGCCAGAATCTCAACCGGGACCTGGCGGCCGCAGTGCACACCATCCAGGCCCACGGCATGGAGGTCATCGGCGGTTTCATCATCGGTTTCGACTCGGACACCCCCAACGTTTTCGGCCTGCAGGCGGAATTTATCGAAGCAGCCGCGATTCCCACGGCCATGGTCAACCTCTTGGCGGCCGCGCCCGGCAGCCGGCTGTTTAAGCGCCTGAAGGAGGAGGGCCGCCTTCTGGGCGACGGCGTGGGGGACGGCAACACCGCCATCAATGCCGGCTCCGTCAACTTCGTCCCCAAGATGGGGCGGGAGATTTTGCTTACGGGTTATAAAGACCTGCTGAACCGGCTCTTCGCGCCCGAGCCTTACTACCGCCGGGTCCTTGCCTTCCTGAAACACCACCGGCCCAATCCCCGGATCGTCGTCCGCCCTCCCACCCGCCGGGACGTCACGGCCATGGTGAAGATCATCCTGGCCTTGGGCCTCAAGGAACCCGGGCGCCGGGCCTTCTGGTCGTTCCTGGGCCGCCTCCTCTTGCAGCACCCCCGGCAACTTCCCGTAGGCATCACCATGGCCGCGTCCGGCCGCCATTTCCGCATCCTGAAAGACCGGTTCTGCGTTGAAGTCTAAACAGAATCCAGAAAGAAGCGGCGTGTCCATTGCCGGTGAATATTTAAAAGATCTCCATATTTTTAATCATTATTGATAATGGCAAGCGATCTTCTATTATGTTCATCCATTAAAAAAGCTAATTCCCTCAGTGTGATGTGCTATTATCCTTCCCACGATTGAAACCAAGTGGGGGGATAATTTAGGCCCGGAAGTCAAGGATATTTAATTTAATAGAGAGATGGTATATGGGCATTCCATTTGATTCTGTCTTCACTAGCAAAATGGTGAGCCAAGCCCAGGAATATCTTTTCCAGCAAGTGTTTTCCTGGTCCATGGCGGCCCAGATCGCGGTCATTGGCTGCGCTCTTCTGTTAGCTCGCAAAATAACCGGGGCCATGCGCATATCGCTGACACGCCAGCAGGCGCAATACGCCACGCATCCGGAAGCTGCCGCCGACCTGGATATTCTACTGGAATTCGTTAAAGTTGTAGACGCCTTTATAGCCTTTGTCTTAGTGGCGCTTGCTTATAGTGTGGCAGGCCATTTTAGGTGGCCCTGCAATGAGCTGTTCGCCGCGGGCATTATTTTGGTTGCCCTGACCCTGACGCGATTATTCACCGATAAGATGAAAAACCGCCTTTGGGCCAAAATCCTTAAAATTGCTATTTGGGCTTATACCTTTTTCTTTATTTTTATCAGGGATTCCTGGCTTCATTTCTTGAAAGGTGTCGATTTTCAGCTCGGACAGATACACTTCTCTCTCTTTCATATTCAGCGGGCCTTTTTCCTGTTATTGGCCCTTTACTGGTTGTCAAAAAACCTGCGCATATTTTTCCGTTTTTGGCTGACAGTAAAATCAGGTTTGACTTCTGCGGCCCAAATCCTGTTAAACAGACTGGGCACCATTTTTCTTGTTTCCGTCTGTGTCGTCATAGTCTTACATTACCTGGGACTAGATATCACCGTCTTCGCTCTATTCAGCGGCGCCCTGGGGCTGGGACTCGGTTTCGGTTTACAAAAAATCTTTGCCAATCTGGTGAGTGGGTTTATCCTGTTGGCGGACAAGTCCATCAAGCCCGGCGATGTCATACAATTGAAGGAAACCTATGGGTGGATCAATTTCCTGGGTACCCGTTATGCCTCCGTCATCACCCGGGACGGCATCGAGCATCTCATCCCCAATGAGAACCTGATCACCACCGAGGTGATCAACTGGTCTTACAGTGAGGACCTCGTCCGCTTAAAGGTGCCCGTCGGCGTTGCCTACGGTTCTGATTTGGAGAAAGCCAGGGAACTGATGCTGGCAGCGGCCGCGGATACCCGGCGGATCCTCAAAGATCCAAAACCTGGCTTCCTTTTAACCGGCTTTGGAGATAATGCCATCAACCTGGAGGTGCGGGTCTGGATCAACGACCCGCAAAACGGCATTGCCGCGGTGAAGAGTGATGTCTTATGGGGCATCTGGCAGCGGTTCCGGGACCATGACATAGAAATTCCCTACCCCCAACGGGACGTGCACTTAAAGTCTATTCCCGACTCACTCCTTCGGACCGGGCCTAATGAAGGATGAAACCCCAATAATCAGGCAAGTGCCACCAAGGAGAAAAACACAATGGCGGCCCGCGGTGAAATAACCATGGAGCAAACTGCGGCAGACACGCTGAAGGTGGTTCTTTCCGGCCACTGGAAGTTGGGCGGTGAATTGCCTGGTGCTGATAAAGTGCTGCAAATGCTGGAAAGGGGGCCGGGGGTTCGCCACGTGGTTTTCGACACCCGGGAGCTGACCCATTGGGACACCGGGCTATTGACCTTCCTGCTGAATGTGCAGGCTTTCTGCACTCAACAACAAATCCGATTGAATCGCGACGGGCTGCCTCCAGGTGCTAGAAGACTGTTGGAATTGGCCTCTGCGGTGCCGGAAAAGAAAGATGCCCGCCACACGGAGGGAAGAGTCTCGTTTCTCACCTATTTAGGGAACCAAACCGTCGATTTTTTCCGGTCCGCCGGTGAAATGCTGGAATTCCTTGGCGATACGGTTATTGCTGCTCTGCAGCTAATCCGCGGTAAAGCCCAGTACCGCCGCTCCGATTTGGGATTAATCATTCAGGCCGTTGGCGTCCAGGCGTTACCCATAGTTTCTCTCATCTGTTTTCTAGTAGGCTTAATCCTGGCGTTTATCGGCGCCATCCAGCTTAAGCTTTTCGGGGCCCAAATTTATGTGGCTGATTTGGTGGGCATTGCCATGGTGCGCCTGATGGCGGCCATTATGACCGGCATCGTTATGGCCGGCCGCACCGGGGGGGCCTTTGCCGCACAATTAGGGACCATGCAAGTGAACCAGGAGATCGACGCCCTAAGAACCTCCGGTATCTCGCCCATGGAGTTCTTAGTGTTGCCGCGTATGCTGGCCCTGGCTCTGATGATGCCTTTGCTGTGCCTGTACGCCAATGTCATGGGCATACTGGGGGGGATGGTGGTGGGGGTCTGGATGCTCGATATTGGCTTTATCCAATATTATAATGAGACGGTGGCGGCGGTGGGGCTCTGGAACCTGGGCATCGGCCTTTTTTCCGGCTTGGTGTTCGGCGTGATCGTGGCTCTGGCTGGCTGCATGCGGGGCATGCAGTGCGGGCGCAGCGCCTCGGCGGTTGGGGACGCGGCCACCTCCGCGGTGGTCACCGCCATTGTTGGCATCATCGTTTCCACTGCAGTGATCACCATTTTGTGCAACTTTCTGGGAATATGAGTTATTAGACTTAGCGGTAGTGCCAATGGGTTAACTCGTCAGGATAAAAAGATAAAATGACCGAAAAAGAAGCCCATATCACGATACGGGATCTCACCATGGCCTATGGCGACTTCATCCTCATGAGGGACCTGACCTTTACCATCAACCAGGGGGACATTTTCATCGTCATGGGCGGCAGCGGCTGTGGCAAAAGCACCTTGATGACCATTTTAATCGGCTTGAAGGCCCCGGCTAAGGGTAAGGTCTTTTATGGAGAGGTAGATTTCTGGGGGGCCGATCAAGAAACTCGGGACCGGATCATCCGGCGGGCCGGGGTGATGTACCAGAGCGGGGCATTGTGGAGCTCCATGACCCTGGCTGAAAATATCGCCCTGCCGCTGGAAACCTATACTAACCTAAGCCCGGGCCAGATTCGCGAGGTGGTTAAACTGAAACTGGCGTTGGTGGGCATGGCGGGATTCGAAGAGTTTTATCCCTCGGAGATCAGCGGCGGCATGCAAAAACGAGCCGGAATCGCCCGGGCCATGGCCCTGGACCCGGAGATTTTGTTCTTCGATGAGCCTTCCGCTGGGTTGGATCCGGTGAGCGCCCGCCGCCTGGATGACCTGATCCTGGAATTGCGTGAGAGTTTGGGCACCACCATGGTGGTGGTGACCCACGAGTTAGCCAGCATCTTCGCCATCGGCAACAATTCCGTATTCCTGGATGTATCCATACGCACCATGACGGCCACGGGCAACCCGAACCAGCTGTTGGCCGAAACCCGGGATCCCAATTTGCTCCAGTTTTTAACCCGGGGGGAAAAACGTTAACCGATAGGAACCACACAGATGGCTAAGCAAGCAAACAGAATGATGATTGGCTTTTTTGTGGTCATTGCAGTGATTATTATGGCCGCCAGCCTGGTGGTATTCGGCTCGGGCAAATTCTTTAAGAAAACTGAGAAATGCGTGCTCTACTTTGATGAACCCGTCAAGGGGCTGAGCGTAGGCGCCCCGGTGCTGTTCCAGGGGGTTCAAATCGGGTCTGTGGTAAGTATTGCTCTCATAGTAGACCCCGCTAACCTGCTAGTAAAAATCCCCATCGTCATCGAGTACGAACTGGATCGCTTCAAAGTGCCCATAGAACACGAGGTGTCCAGAGACCCCCGAAAAACTGTGCCGAAGCTCATCGAAAAAGGTCTGCGGGCCCAACTCGGGATGCAGAGCTTTATTACCGGGCAGCTATTGATCGAGATAGGTTTTTTCCCCGAAGCATCCATTTGCCATCCTCCAGCACAAGTCGACAAGGAACATAAGGACTATATCGCCATTCCAACCTGCAAGTCTACTGGCGCAAAGCTAGCCGATGCCCTGGAGAAGCTGGATCTCGAAGCGCTAAGGAAGAAGTTGGAATCGACCTTGGCCGGCGTTGATCGGCTTGTCAACAACCCGGACCTGACCGCCGGCATCAAGGCCCTGAAAGACACTCTCCAGGAAGCCAGTAAGCTCGTCAAAAGAGTGGATCGCAAGGTGGATCCTTTGGCGGATGATTTGAAAAAAACCGTCAAAGATATCGGCAAGCTAGCCCGTGATGCTGATGCCAAGGTAGCAGAGATAACCACCGATTTGAATAAAACCATGTCCTCGGCCCGGGGTGTCCTTTCCGAAGACTCACCGTTGATTGTGGAACTGCAGAACACACTGAAGGAGATTTCCGTCATGAGCCGGTCGTTTCGGCAGTTGGCCGATTATATGGAACAGCATCCCGAGACCTTGATTCGAGGCAAGAAGAGCACTGGAGGGAAATAGCATGAGAGTGACGCCATTTTTTCACAGCTTGCCGGTCATCCTGGTGATTGTGGTTATCTTTTGCGGCGGCTGCAGCAGGAGTCAAACGCCGCGATTTTATAATTTGAGTGCGATACAACAAGACCAGGTGGTGGCAAAGCGTCAAAGCCCTGCTCAAAACGCGGTTGTTGGCATCGGCCCCGTCAAGCTGGCCGATTACCTCGACCAGTCAAGACTCGTCACCCGCACGGGCGACAATCAGTTGGTACAAGCCGAGTACGATCGCTGGGTCGGCTCTTTCAAAGACGACTTCATTAATGTTTTGGCCGACAATATCGGTTTTCTCTTGCCCACCGAACGGATTTATCTTTACCCCTGGCGCGGAACCGTTCCCATCGATTATCAGGTGACCGTGGACGTTGTTCGATGCGATGGCCGGTTGGGCGACGCCGTCTGGCTGGAAGCGCGTTGGAGCGTTTTCGGGGGTCAGGAAAAAAAGCTGCTCAAAACGAAACGCTCCAGCATGCGCGAGCCGGTGAGTGGTGCGGATTATGCCGCCTTGGTGGCAGCGCAAAGCCGCACCCTGGCCAAACTCAGCCAGGAGATTGCTGAGGCGATTCAAGGAACTGGAAAAAATTGAACGGGGCAGCGCCCCCGGCATGGCCTACATTCGCAGGTCCCTACTCAAACCAGTATACCCTGACTTATCTTTTGGAGGCCATCGCCGCCATCTCCCTGGTTGTGGGCGGCGTCGGGGTAATGAACAACATGCTGGTGTCGCCGAACGCACTCGGGAAATCGGCATCCGCATGGCCGTTGGGCCCAGGCCTTTGACGTGCTGCTGCAATTCATCATGAGGGGATGGTGGTCTGCCCGATCAGCGGCCTGATCGGGGTTGGAATGGAAATCGCCGGAGGCTAGGTCTGGCGGTCTCCCGGATGATGGGGGGCTGGCCCTGTTCACTATAGGGCCCATCCTCCTTCCCTTTGTCTGCGCCTTTATCACAGGTATTGACGCAAGAGTTTTTTCCCCTTTTAACTTTAACGGTAAGCTGGGGCGTATCTGGTGCATAAGGTCGGAGTCCTGGGCCACTTGCGGGTGTGCAACCAAGTCAGCCAATCCCGATATTACAGATCCAGGAGGCTTTCCCGAGACAATCCCCTGGATCTCCTGTGCTGAAAAGATAGTGGGGGCATCCCCTAAGGGTCGCGCCGTGCCCCGGCGACGCCTGGACGGAATTAGGTTGCCCGCGTATTAGGTCCAGGCCCGGCAACCTTCCATTCCCCGAAGAGAACATTCCGCCTGACGGCTCAGGTGCACCGTTGGAGGCGAGGCCTGGTAATTCTCTGGTAATTCATTGTAAGCTGTCTTTGCAGAGCTGCTCATCCTGCATGGGCATGACCCGCAGAATCGTTCCTGAAATAAGGGACATAAAGTCGCCTGGTCTGATATTATGGCGCTCTACGAAACACTTGGGCAGACAGACATAAAGCGAATCATGTTGCCTGATCACTTTGCGATGCAATACCCGATCACTTTTTCCAATATTTTTTCCTATCATTGTTTGGCTCCCCCATCTTGTAAATAACCCCTCAAATATCAAGAGTTATTGGCAAATCAAAAGGAAATTTATCCTTGTATGTTGATTGCTTATCCATCCTTTTGTTGGATACCTATGATTGTAAAAGCAGAGATTCCGTGAAAATGGAAGAGAAGTCCTTTTGTGTTGTCAGTTCGAGATACTCAGCTTCTCTTGCAAGCCTGGCCGCACGGTCTCGCTGTGCCATTGATAGAAGCGCCATTCGTGCTCCGGCGCCGGCCGCGTTGCCTACTTGCTTAAATCGGTGGCGGTCCACACGCGGGAACATGCCGATGTCGATGGCGCTCTGCACATTAAGGTAAGTTCCAAATGCTCCTGCAATCATGATTTCATCGATATCGAGTTCCGAAACGCCTGCGTGCTGAAGCAAGATGGCGATTCCCGAACGGATGGCGCTTTTGGCAAGCTGAATCTGGGATAGGTCGGCACGGCTGAAAGTTATCTCTATGCCGCTTTCCTCTGCACCTGACGCCACAATGAACTCGGGCCCCTGCTTGCCGGAGCGCAGGCGCGGATGGACGCTGGACATTTCCATGGTCCCTACTGGGTTGAGAATGCCGGCACGGCGCATTTGCGCCACCAGATCGAGGATACCCGAACCGCATAGACCCGCAGGAGGACGGTTTTCTATCGTCCGGATCAGTACCTGGTCGCCGTTTATCAGCACTTCCTCGATGGCCCCGGGAGCCGCCCGCATACCGCAGCGAATGTGGGCGCCTTCGAACGCCGGGCCGGAGGCGGTGGAGCAGGCAAAGTGCCTGCCCTTGGCCGCGAGACTGATTTCCGTATTGGTGCCGATATCAATCCCCAGCACGATTCGATCAGGTTTAGGAAACCCTGCAGCCAGCAGCATCGCCACGTGATCGCCGCCGACGAAACCGGCGATATTGGGCAGAAGATGGACCGAAGCTCCGGGGGCCATCTTAAGGCCGAGGTCAGTGGAAGGTAAATCCAGCGCGGCGCTTTCTGCCGCTACAAAGGGAGCCTGCCCCAATTGTTTAACCGGTAGGCCGAGAAAGAGATGGTGCATGACCGTGTTGCCGGCGATTACCGCCTCAGCAATGTCGCCAACTTCTCGACCCGCTTGGGTGCACAGATCGCCAGCCAAACGGTTGATGGCTGCAACGATGGCATGACGCAACTGCGCCGCCCCTTCAGGGTGGCTGACCGTATGCCCGATGCGGGCTATTACATCTTCGCCAAAGGCGATTTGCGGATTCATAGCTCCCATTGCCGCGAGGGTTGTGCCAGTGGTAAAATCCATCAGATAAGCGGCGAGCTTGGTGGTGCCGATATCCGCCGCCAACCCCAAGGGTACTGTGCGCGCGGGACGAAGGCCCAATACGGACCGGCCCTTCACAAACAGAGCCGCATGGTAGTCGTTGGCTCGCAAATCCATGGGCAGGCTACGTAGAACTTGGAGGCCGAAGAAGAGATCCGGGCGACCCAGTTGATCACGCACCCGCGCCGCGTCCGCACGCTGGTCGTCTATCGTCGGCGCCGGCAGTGCGATCTCGAGGACATGCACCGCCGGATTCAAGTCAAACGGCGGATTCTGTCCTTCAAGTTGGATTCTTTGGGAGGTTACTAGTGACTCGGGGGGAATATGGACGCACACGTTGCCGGCAACCTCTGCCCGGCACGCGAGACGCCAGCCGTCCCGCAACTGGCCGGCGTCCAAGGCGTTTTCTTCTATCTTGTCGACAGCAGAGGTCTTGCCGGACATCACCCTGACCAAACAGCGGCCGCAACTCCCCGTCCCCCCGCAAATCGCGGTGAGCATGACACCGGCCCGCCGGGCCAAGTTCAAGATGGTCTCCCCTGAGGAGCAGGTGGCCCTGATACCGATCGGTTCAAAGTCGATTTCGAAGCTCATTGGCTGCCTTGCAACGAGTCGCGTTCACACACCACGACATCAAACGTATCGGCGGCAAACGGTATATTCCCTGATGCGCCGGCTAAGAAGTGAGTGAAGTTCTCCAGTGCTGCAGACGCCGAACCCTTATGCGTTTTATGAGAAGATATCGGAGAAAGAGCTATCCCCACCACCCGGCATTTTCCCTGGAGAGCGATTAATCGAGCCATAGTTCCCATCAATGTCTGCGTTTGCAAAGAGAAATACAGTATTAAATGTTCAACTGTAAATAAGGGCGCTGCGCATTTCAGCCTTCAAAATATCCGAAATCCCAAAAGGATAACGAACAAGTTCCCCGGGAAAAAGGCTGGGAGCCTCCAATTCGCAAAGGTTCAATCTCACTGAAAGTAAACACTGGCAAATTATTCCATAATGTAAAATTATTCCCGCCGTTAACATGGCGACTTTCGCCTTTTAGTGGAGCATACTCCAGGCACAATATACTGATATCCTTGATGAATAATATCAAAACCCATTCTTTCAATATCTGACTAATACCCCTTTGCAGCTTCATGGAGTCCGAATTCCACCTCAATAAATCGGGCCATGAGAATCGCACCCAAAGAAAAGCCCCAAAGGCCCGAAGGCCAATCGTCCAGCCACTGCGGTAAGTGGCCAATTTCCCTAACTAACCCGGTCCCGCTCGGGGCCGGCCGGAGGTTGGATTTTAGGCTCTAAAGCCGGATACTCGGCATCCTGTTGGAGTTTTTTTGGTTTTCTGACAGCTTGAAAAAAGCAGCGCCAGGTCCGAAAATTTCCCCCGGAATATCAGAGACAGAGAACCTTCGATTCTGCCTTTCGCTGATTGAACCGAGGGGCGAAATGTCCCTTAATGACTACTCGTTGCAATGATTTAAAATCTTGTTGACCGGGGGGATCTCTAAATGTACCGAACTGTTAGGACAATTATTGTACTTACCTCTTTAACAGTAATCGCGTTAATGCCGATGAACGCATTTGGCGGTGGGATGAACAATCAATCAATTGGAGTAAGAGGGGGGATGATAGGTGGGGGAGCAATGGTGGCGCTTGCCGACGACTCCTCCGCAGTCTGGTGGAATCCCGCCGGAATGGTCGGCCCGAAGAAGAATACTTCATGGGATATGGAGTTAGGCGGCTACTACATTAACATTAAGATGAATTACAATAATGGCCCCCTTGGACAAACTAGCACCACCGATTATGTGATACCCTCGTTTTTCATTACCAAAAGATTTAATGATAATTGGGCGGTCGGATATGGCTCATGTACGCCTTTTGGCGGCGGAGGAAGTCATTATCCGAATTTCTTGGGCAGCGACTACACGTTCAGATATGTCGCGGGATGGACGGATTTCATATTTGCTGCTGCCTACAAGATCAATGACCAGTGGCAGGTTGGCGCGGGATTAGACATTTATGTCGGACAGGCACACAATCAATTCGCCGATTTTCTCACCGGTAGAAAATTTGAGGCAAAATATTTTGGCTACTCGGGAATCGGCGGGCATGTCAGCCTCATGTACCGGCCCAGTGAACCGTGGTCCATAGGTTTTACCTTCAGAACCCCGGTCAGCACTAATACACCCGGATGGGTGAAAATTAACGGCGAATATTTCAGTTCCAACATGGAAATTACCTTTCCTGCCGAAGTCGATTTGTCCGTAGCTTACAACAAGGGCAGACTGAAAATTGGCGGCGGTGTTAGTGTTTATTGCTACTCACGTACCTTGGGTTTAAGCGGCCTTGATTCAATATCAGTTACTACGGACGGTATTCGAACCGACACCAGTACTGGTTACAGAACCAATTTTATGGTTTCTCTCGGCGGTGAATATCAAATCGGCAAGCGTACCTACCTAATATTTGGTCCCAGGTTTATATCAGGCGCCACGAAAAGGGGATCAATGAGTCCGCTTTCTTGCGACACCGATAAATTTGCCTTGGCCCTCGGCCTGCGGTTTCCCCTCAGTGAACAGTTCGAAATGCAAGTGGGCTACGAGCGTGGCTTTGGCTTCCAGAAGACGGTAGACAACCAAAAATTCGATAATCAGAATGACTTTGGCTTCCTTGGTATTCGCCGTCAGTGGTAGGCGAAAGTAATGTCTAACTATATAGGAGAAAATTATGGGTATATATGCAATCACCGGAGGGGCTACGGGTATCGGCGCGGCCCTTGGCGAACAACTGCGGGAACGTGGAGACACGGTCATCGTGGCGGATATTAAACAAGCAACCGTCCAGGCGGACCTATCCACCCGGGAAGGCCGTACGGCAGCTATTGAAGGCATCAGGTCGGCCGCGCCCGAAGGTCTTGACGGCCTGGTACTCTGCGCAGGCTTGGGCCCACATGTATCGCCGTCTTCACTTATCGTTAAGGTCAATTATTTCGGGGTCACCGACCTGGTCAACGGGCTCAAGGACCTGGTGGCGAAGAACAAGGGCAACGTCATAGTAATCTCCTCCAACTCCGCGCCCATGCCTATAAGCAATCCGGAACTTATGGAAGCCATGTTCGCCGGAGATGAAAACAAGGCCGGTGAGCTGGCGGATCAGGGCCCCGGAATAGTTAGCTATGTCAGCTCCAAAAAGGCCGTCACCCAATGGATGCGCAGGAATGCCCCGGAGTTTATGAAACAGGGCGTCAGGCTCAACGCCGTGGCGCCCGGGGCCACTCAAACCCCCCTGCTCGAAGGGGGATTGGCCGATCCGGACTATGCCGGGCCCATCAGAGAAT
>DYJG01000636.1 GCA_020723225.1 Desulfobacca acetoxidans
GGGTTTCCCGCACGGACACTGCCGGCAGGATGTAGCGTTCGTTGCCGACTTTCACCAGCAAGCCGTCGATGATGGCCAGGGTCAAAGGCAACCGGATGCTGAAGGTGCTGCCCTCTTTGGGCCGGGAGTGAATATCGACTTTGCCCTGCAGTTTTTCGATGGTCAGACGCACCACGTCCATGCCCACTCCCCGGCCGGAAATATCGGTGACCTTTTCCGCGGTGCTGAATCCGGGCTCGAAAATGAGGTTATCGATCTGGGTGGTGGTGAGCTGCTCCCCCGGCTGGACCAGTCCCCGTTCCTGGGCCTTGGCCAGGATCCGGTCCCGGTCCAGGCCCCGGCCGTCTTCTTCGATGTCGATGACTACGTTGCCCCCTTTATGATAGGCCCGCAGCCAGAGGTGGCCTTCCGGTGATTTTTCCTGGGCTTCCCGTTCTTTGGGGGTTTCCAGTCCATGATCCACCGCGTTCCGCACCAGATGCACCAGGGGATCGTAGATGGCTTCCACCATATTGCGGTCGATCTCGGTTTCTTCCCCTTCGATGTGCAACTCCACCTGCTTTTTTGATTTCCGGGCCAGGTCCCGTACCAGACGCACCATCTTCCGCAAGGTCTGGCCGATGGGGACCATGCGCATGGACATGGAAATCATCTGTAATTCCGTAGTGATTCTGGACATCTGGGCCAGGTCCCGCTCCAATTTCTGGTCGGAGATCCCCAAGAGTTTCGGGTTTTGCCGCACCTGGCTTTGGGCGATGACCAGCTCTCCCATCAGGTTGACCAGGTTGTCCACCTTGGCCAGGTCGATCTTGACGGTGGGGGCCACTTGGGCGTCCGCGGCTAATTTCCCTTCCATCCCCGCGGGGAGGGCCGCGGCCTCGGTGCTCGGTTTTTCCTCCGTCAACTGGTCCACGAGGGCCCGGGCCACTTTGCCCGGGGTAACTTTGCCTTCCTTTACCAGGATTTCCCCTAAAGGCGTGGTCGGGGGCCGGGCCTCGACTTTCTGCTGTTCCAGGGCCCCCTTAAGATCGGAGTCGCTGATCTCTCCCTTGGATACCAGGATTTCCCCCAGTTGGCGTTTGGAGGGGGCTTCTTTGGATTCGCCCCGTTGCAGGGCGTGGACCATGTCCATGACATCTTGCAGGTTGAAGATGCGGAGAGGCCGCTTGTCGGCCAGGGCTTCCTGCAGATCGTCCAGCATTTCTTTCAGCCGGTCCACCGCGGTCAGGGTGAGATCGATGGTCGCGGCATTGATCTGCAAACGGCCGGCCCGGGCTTCATCCAGGAGAGACTCCACTTCATGGCTCAACTCCTGGATTTGGGCCAGATTTAAAAACCCGGCCACTCCCTTGATGGTGTGAAAAGGGCGGAAGACGGCATTGATGGCCGCTAAATCCGAGGGGGCCTGCTCCAGGTGAACCAGGCCGCTTTCGATCCCTTCCAGGTGCTCCCGGGCTTCCGTAATAAAATTAGTCGTCAGTTCCGGATCTTCGAAGATGATGGTCTCGGTGTCCGGGGCTGCGGCAGCTTCCGACTCTGATGGGGGCGGGCTCTCCACAGCCGCCTCCACCTCTCCCAATCCCAGTTCTTGGGAGAGGCGGCAGTAAGCGTTCCAGGCGTCACCGGTCGTGGGGAACTTGTTTTCCCGGGTCCAGGTCAACAACAGGCTCACCCCCTGGCTCAGCAGTTCCTGCCCTTGGGCCGCTGAGGCCAGTTCCTGGAGGATCAGCTTGTTCCCCACCTCCACCAATCGCTGCATCACCGACGCCGCTTCA
>DYJG01000637.1 GCA_020723225.1 Desulfobacca acetoxidans
GGCTGGGATTTACTGGAGGATTTCTTACGCTACCTGAAAGTGGAGCGGCAGATGTCGCCCCACACCCTGCGTAACTATCGCCTGGACCTGTCCCAATTTCTGGAGTTTATCGCCCCCGAGGAGGCGGAACCGGCCCTGGAGGACGTGAACTACCGGCAATTGCGGGCCTTCCTGGCCTTTTGCCTCAAAGGCCGGAGCAAGACCACCGCGGCCCGGAAGCTCTCGGCCCTGCGCACCTTTTTTAAATTTTTGCAGCGCCGGGGAGTGTTGACCCAGAACCCGGCGAAACTGGCCCCCAGCCCCAAGCTGGGGAAGAGCCTGCCCCACTTTCTGTCGGTGGACGAGGTCTTCCATCTCCTGGGGGAGGCCAAGGGAGACGAATTCGGTCCCCGGCGGGACCGGGCCATCCTGGAGGTCTTTTATAGTGGGGGCTTGCGCCTCTCCGAGTTGGCGGGCCTCAGCCTAGGGGACCTGGACCGGAAGGAGGGCACCGTCCGGGTCTGGGGCAAAGGGGCCAAGGAGCGCCTGTGTTTTTTGGGGACCGCGGCCCGGCAGGCCCTGAAAGACTATCTGCCGCTCCGGGAACTGCTCCTGGACGGCAAGGGCCGCCGGGAGGAGACGGCGCTCTTTCTCAATTGTCACGGCGGCCGCCTCAGCACCCGGTCCGTGGCCCGGGTGGTGGAGAAATGGGTGCGCCTCGCGGGCCTGTCCCGGGGCCTCAGCCCCCACGGCCTGCGCCACAGCTTTGCCACGCATCTCCTGGAGGGCAAAGCGGACTTACGCGCGGTGCAGGAGCTGCTGGGGCACGCGTCCATCTCCAGCACCCAGCATTATTTGCACACGAACCTGGATTATTTGATGGAGGAATACGATAAGGCGCATCCGCGGAGTAAATAGGGGGAAAAGGTTAAAAGGAAAAGAGGGGAAAAGGGTTAGGTTCCTTGGTGGAAAATGAGCCTGAAGCTGATTACGGACCATCCCCGGCTGCTGGCATTATTCATTATAATTATTATAATAACACTACTTTTTGTAGAGCTTCCGGTTTTCTTATATTTAATATTGTTTATTGCTCTGGTGCTATTAGTAATGCTGGCATTAAATGAAAGGTTCAAAAAATATTCCATTGATGTCCCGATTGTTTACCCGGGTTCCGTTATTTTCGTTGTCGGCATCATAGCCGCCCTGGCTGCATCATATTTATTGGTTCATATAGTAATAATGCTGGTTGGAAAATAGGGCAAAAGGGGACAAGGTTAAAAGGGAAAAGGGGTCGTGCAATTTTCGATAATCTGAAAGTGAAAAGGTTTTTAACCTTTTTCCCTTTTCCCCTCTTCCCCTTTTCCCCCCCAACAATCGTCTTTGCGCCTTGCGTGAGGTTTTTTTAATGGCACTGGATAACGACAAATTCCGCGGCACCACCATCCTCATGGTCCGCCGGGGCGGGAAAGTGGCGGTGGCCGGGGACGGCCAGGTCACCCTGGGCGACATGGTGATGAAGCATAAGGCCAAAAAGGTCCGCCGCCTCTACCACGGCAAGATCATCGTCGGCTTTGCGGGCGCGTCTGCCGACGCCCTGCACCTCTTCGACCGCCTGGAGACCAAGCTGGAGGCCCACAACGGCAACCTCACCCGGGCGGTGGTGGAGCTGGCCAAGGACTGGCGCACGGACAAAATCTTAAGGCGGCTGGAGGCCCTGCTCCTGGCGGTGGACGGCCAAAACTCCTTTCTCGTCTCCGGCACCGGGGACGTCATCGAGCCGGACGAAGGGGTG
>DYJG01000638.1 GCA_020723225.1 Desulfobacca acetoxidans
AGACCAGATTGCCGGGAGGGGAGGGGGGGAACCCCGGCACCACTTTCTTTGTTTCTCTACAACCGGAAACCGGGGCGGAGGCCAATACTCACACCGGCAATTTGCCGTCGCTGTGACATGCCGATAATCTTTATTTTTAACGAAAAGCGAGGCTTTTGCAAAATACAAGTTTTTATCCTTATGATCTCTGCGCTTTCTCTGCGTCCTCTGCGCCTCTGCGGTGAAAAACAGGCAGAATTTACCGCAGAGACGCAGAGAGCGCAGAGAAAAGACACGCAGAGAAAATAGTTTTGCAAAGGGCTCGAAAAGCGAAAAGCGGAAAACGGAAAACCGAAAACGGATAACGACATAAGCGAGAGGCATGCATGACGCATCATAGCAAAGGAATGGACGGCCGGCAGGTTTGGCAGAAGCTCATTACCGGAAATATGCGGTTTGTCCAGGGCCTGTTTCAGGGCCGGAATCTATTGGACCTGAGAAGCACTCTGACCAAGGGACAGGAGCCCGAAGCCGCGGTGCTCTGCTGTTCCGATTCCCGGGTGCCCGCGGAGATCATCTTCGATCAGAGCCTGGGCGACCTCTTTGTGGTGCGCACCGCCGGGCTGGTCCTGGAACCCACCAGCATCGGCAGCCTGGAATACGCCGTGGCCCATCTGCACGTTCCTCTCCTGGTGATCAAGGGCCATGAGAGCTGCGGCGCGGTTACCGCCGCGGTGCATCATCCCGATACCGATGAAGGCCACATCACCGCCATCGTCAAGCAGATCGCGCCGGCTGCGGCCCAGGCCCGGTCCACGGGAAAAACCGGCGCCGAACTGGTGGAATTGGCCACCTGCCAGCATCTGAAATCTGTGGCCGCGGCCTTGCGGCAGGAGAGCCGGATCATCAGCGAAGCCCTGGAGCAAGGCCGCCTGGAACTGGTGGTGGCCAAATATCAGTTGCACAGCGGCAAGGTCGACGTCCTCAAAGCCACCTTCATGTAATCGTTTTAATTGAGGGCTGCCGAAACCGAAAACTAAAAACTAAAAACCATATCACCCCTCTCCATGGAGGATCAGGCCGGTCCAAAAATAAGGATGGGGTTCTTTGGCCCGCACCGAACTCCGGGCGGCCTTGAGGGCCTCCAGCTTCGGCCGGCCCCCTTGCAGGGCCTGGTAGAATTGGCTGTAGAATTTTAGGGACTCTTCCACCGGGATGTTCCACAGGGACACCATGACGCTCCGGGCCCCGGCCTGCTGGAAGGCCCGGGCGAAATTCAGCACTCCTTCCCCCCGGGTCACCTTGCCCACTCCGGTCATACACGCGGCCAGGGCCACCAGGTCGGCGTCCAGCTTGAGACGCAGCACCTTGTTGAAGGTCAGGAAGCCGTTTTCCGGGGCCTGATTCTCCACCTGGGTCAGAACCAGGGTGGGCTCCTGGACCCCGGCCAGATTATCCGCCAGGAATCCGTGGGTCCCGAAAAAGAGATAGCGGAACTGACCCAACGGGGCCTGGCGCAACCGGGTTTCGGTGGCCAGGACGTCCAGAAGCACCTGGGGGGGCTGCGGTTTTACTCCGAACAGTTTGGCCAGCTCCAGCACCGTTTGCCGGGTCTCCGGCAGGGGGGCAAACTGCAAGCCTCCTCCGCCCGCGCCGGCGGCCGACATGGTCAGGGCCTTTTCCTGGCCGGAGCTTTTCAGTTCCCCGGCCTTCTCCCGGCCGGTCTTATACGCCTGATAACGGGGACTGGCCTTTTCATAGATGCAGTCGCCCAGGGCGAACAGGGGCTGG
>DYJG01000639.1 GCA_020723225.1 Desulfobacca acetoxidans
CCGAATTTCTCCCTTAAGAACTCCTCTTCCGCAAACATGATCCTTTCGTAATAGAGCCAGAGGATCAGGACGATGAGCAGGCTGAACCACCAGAGCCCCAGGAACAGCGAAATCCCCAGCCAGATGAGCAAATTCCCCAGGTACAAGGGGTGCCGTACCAGGGAATAGACCCCGGTGGTGTTCAGTACGTCCGCCACCTGCCCTTTGACGTTGCGCCCGGAGGTGCCCGCGGGCACGTAGCCGCCGGTGAAAAAACGGATGCACAGACCGGCGACGGAGACGGCCAAACAAAAAATCTCCCAGGACCCGTCCGGCAGGGCGCGGCCGTGGGGGTGGCGAAAACCGCCCAGGGCCAGGAGAAACAGGGCAATCAATAATAAGGGGAGGTAGCTCCGCCAGCGGAACAGCCACTCCCCGGTTTGTCTGAATTCCTCTCGTAAGGCCATTAAAGACCGTTTTTCGTTTTCCGTTTTGCGTTTTTCGTAAAAAAAACAGTTTTTTAGTGTCAATTCCGCATGTTTCGTAGGGGCGAACCTTGTGTTCGCCCTGGACGCCGGGCGAACACAAGGTTCGCCCCTACGGGAGCGTCTTTGCGTGAGATTAATTCAGGCTCAGGTCATCTCTTGCAGACGCTGCCACAGCCGCGCGGCCAGGTCTGCAGGCGCGCCTTCCCAGGTCTCCGAAGTACCCCGGGCCGGGGGCGGGAAGACTTTCACCACCTGGGTGAAGGAACCGGCCAGGCCCACGTCTTCGGCGTTTAGGCCCAGGTCCGCCAGGCCCCAGACCGGGATAGGCTCTTTTTTGGCTTTCAGTTTGGCCTTGAAAGACGGCAGCCGGGGTTCGTTGATCTCTTTGATGACGCTGATCACTGCCGGCAGGTCCACCTCCACCGCGTCGTAGCCGTGGTCTAACAAGCGTTCCACTTCCGCTTTGCCTGAAGCGTTGAAACTGACTTTTCTGGCCCAGGACGCCAGGGAAATATTCATGATGCTGGCCAGCATCGGCCCCACCTGGGCGGTGTCGCCGTCGATGGCCTGCTTGCCGGTGAAGATCAGGTCCGCGCCGCCTAATTTCTCGATGGCCTTGGCCAGGGTCAGGGCGGTGGCCCAGGTGTCTGCGCCCGCGAAGGCCCGATCCGACAAGAGCACCGCTGCGTCCGCGCCGAAGCCCAACGCCTCCCTTAAAGCCTCCTCCGCCTGGGGCGGCCCCATGGTGAGGACCGTGACCGTGCCGCCCTGGGATTCCTTGACCCTTAACCCCTCTTCCAAGGCATAGAGATCAAAGGGATTAATGATGGACTTAATCCCCTCCCGCTTCAGGGTATGGGTCACCGGGTCCAGGCGCACGTCCTGGGTTTCGGGGACTTGTTTTATACAAACAACTATTCTAAGCATGGGTTTTTTAAAAGGTTTGGGGTCGAGAGGGGTTAGGGATTAGGGGTTAGGGATTAGAAATTCTTCTACTAACCCCTAACCCCTAACCCCTAATCCCTAATCCCTATTTTTTCTTGGAATATTCCTTATTCAGCGCCAGGCCGATGATGTTGCGCATGATCTGGTTAGTGCCTTCGAAAATCTGCAGGATCTTGGCGTCCCGCATCATCTTTTCCACGGGGTATTCCCGCATGTAGCCGTGGCCGCCCATGACCTGGACTGCGTCCACGGTGACTTCCATGGCCATGTCCGTGGCGAAGACCTTGGCCATGGCCGAGGCCTTGGAAAAGTCCTTGGGCTTGGTGTCGATGTAGCGGGC
>DYJG01000016.1 GCA_020723225.1 Desulfobacca acetoxidans
ACCTGGTCCGGATTATTGCGGGTCCAATTGAGGGCCCAACCTGACTTGTCCAGATTCTCCAACTTGGGATTCTTAATCAGATTGGGGCCCAATGCGGCTTGCCGGAGGTCCATGGCCTGATCGATGGTGGGGGCCAGGATGTTATTATCGGCGACAAAAGCGATAATTTTCTCCAAATCCCCGGCGTTGTACTGGTAATCCTTAGGGGTGCCGGAAACGATGTCGTGAAACACCACCACCAGCCACTTTTGCGTTTCCATCGCTTCCTTGATCCAGGAAATGACCTCATCCGGTTGGGTGGCGGCGGCGGCTTCGCGACAGAGAACGGCGTAGCGGTCGCAGTCGATGCCGTTCAATTCCTTGGACGCATAGCTCCGGCTGTTTTCGTAATAACGCGTGGCGTAATCCAGCACCCGGGCATCGAAGCTGGAATAAGGGAAGACCACGGTCTTGGCCGATAAATCATGGTCGGCCAATAACTTCTTGGACATCGACAGTTCATAATCCAGCTCCTTATCAGACAGTTTGGTTAAGTCGGAGTGGGTCATGGTGTGGCTGCCGATCTCCCAACCGGACTCGTCAAATTCCTGGAGCTGCTCCCAGGTGATAATCCAGTCTTCTCCGTTCTCAATGGCGCCGATAACGGGGCTAAGAGTAGCCACCACCCCATATTTGAGAAAAATGGGCAGCGCGTTTTCGTAAATGCCTCTATGGCCGTCATCGAAGGCAAAGGTCACCATCCCGTTCCAGAAAGGAAACTCGGTTTCCAGGGCCTTGGCCGCAGGTTGGACTTCCTTGCCGGCCAGAGGATTTTTCTTTGCGGCCTGGGTAGTAAGCGGAATTAGAGCGAGGGCCGCGGCCAGCAGGATTAAAAGAAATTTTGTTATTTTCATCCTCATCCCCTTAAACGGTATCCACAAAAAGTGGCGGCCTTTCCTATGGCCTTTTTACAGGATGGATAGTGATACTACTCCCCTTCGGCTACCGGACGCGGAGCGCCTCCGCGGCCTCGGGAGCCGATAGTTCCCTCGGAAACATCTTATAGATCAACTTATTCATTACATCCTGGCATCCTCCTCGCCGATTTGGATTTAAGGACGATTTATTGAAGTTTATTCGTGGTTATCCTGAAAATTAGGCGGAATGGGATAATAAGGGAATCGGGCCGGGTCTGATTTTTCGGTAATGAAATCCCTGATTTTTCCTTAAGGGAAATTCACGTTGACGCGGCTTGAGACTATTGGGTATAGTTTTAAATGGCTTGATTTGAAATCTGATTTTTAATTTCTCCTCCGGCATTTCCCTATGAAAATCACCCTGGCCCAGCTTAATCCCATCGTCGGGGATATTTCCGGAAACCTGCGGAAGGTCACCGACACCCTGGAGAACTACGGGGCGGAAACCGACCTCATTGTCTTTTCCGAACTCTTCCTGGTGGGTTATCCCCCCCGGGACTTGCTGGAACAGCCGGCGTTGATCGAAGCCACCCGGGCCGCGGTGGAAAAACTGCTGGCAGTCTCCCGGAGCCAGCCCCGGACCGGGATCCTGGTGGGCGCGGCCATGCCCACCGGCCTGGATACGGGCAAAGGGCTGCACAACTGCGCGCTCCTCATCCAGGGCGGGGAGATCCTGGGCCGCCAGAACAAATCCTTGCTGCCCACCTATGACGTCTTCGATGAAACCAGGCACTTCGATCCCGCGGCCCAATTGGAGGTATTCCCTTTCCAAGGGGAAACTCTGGGCATTTCTATCTGTGAAGACGCCTGGTACGAGCCGGAATTGTGGGCCCGGCGGCTTTACCCCTGCGATCCCATCCAGGCGCTGGCCCAAAAAGGGGCCACCATCCTCATCAACATCTCTGCGTCTCCCTTTCAGGTGGGCAAAGAAGGGACCAGGTTCCGCCTCTTTCGTAACCACGCCCAAAGGTTCGGCCTGCCCTTCATCTACGTCAACCAGGCGGGAGGCAACGACGAGCTGATCTTTGACGGCCGCAGCAAGGCCCTGGACCACCGGGGGGAGGCGGTGGCGGTCGCACCCGCGTTTAAGGAGGCGGTGCTGACCGTGGAGACGGCTGCTCCCGGAAGACCAGGCCTTTATCAACCCCAGGAAGAGATCGCCAGCGTCCATGAGGCCCTGGTTCTGGGCTTGCGGGATTATCTGCGGAAATGCGGCTTTTCCAAGGCCGTGGTGGGCCTCTCCGGGGGGGTGGACTCCGCGGTCACCTGCTGCCTGGCCCAACAGGCCTTAGGCCCGGACAATGTCCTGGGCGTGCTCATGCCCTCGCCCTATTCCTCCCGGGGCAGCATCCGGGATTCCCGGAAGCTGGCGAAAAGTTTGGGGGTCCGGGTCAAGGAAATTCCCATTACCCCCATCTACCGGGCCTATCTGCGGTCTCTAAAAAAGCACCTGGACGTGGAGAAGATCGGCGTGGCCCTGGAGAACGTCCAGGCCCGCATCCGTGGGAACATTCTCATGGCCCTGTCCAACGAATTCGGGTACCTGGTGCTATCCACGGGTAACAAAAGCGAAATGGCCGTGGGCTACTGCACCCTTTACGGAGATATGAGCGGGGGTCTAAGCGTACTCGCGGACGTGCCCAAGACCATGGTCTATCAACTGGCCCGGTATCTGAACCGGGAGCGGGTCCTGATCCCCGAAGAGATCATCACCAAGCCCCCGTCCGCGGAACTGCGGCCCGACCAGAAAGACCAGGACACCCTGCCGCCTTACGAGGTCCTGGATCAGATCATGAATTATTATCTGACGGAAGGGTATTCCTTCAAAGACATCACCCGCCTGGGCTTTGAGCCGGAGACGGTGAGGTGGGTGATCCGGGCCATCGACCGCAGCGAATACAAGCGGCGCCAGGCGGCGCCGGGCCTGAAGATCACCTCCAAGGCCTTCGGCATGGGCCGGCGGATTCCCATTGCCGCGCGGTATGAGTTCTAAAAGAGAAAAGACCTAACCACAGAGGCACAGAGAGCACAGAGTTTCACAGAGGAGAAATATTTTAATTAGGCGGGGAACCCGCCTAAAATAAATTCTCTGTGAATCTCTGTGTCCTCTGTGCCTCTGTGGTTAAGTCTTTTTTCCTTCATTCCCTGATGATCGCGCCGGTGATGAGGCCTGCCAGGGCGCATTCCCCCAGTTGGCCGAGAAACCAGACCAAGGCGATCTGATAAGTGATGGGCATGACCGCGTAACTGCCGTAGGCCATGGGAACCCCGGTTCCCAGCCCATACAGCAAGCCGTATAGGAGTCCCCGGGAGACGCTTTTCTTGGTGATGGGCCAGGCATAAATCAAAACGAAAGAGATGGCGGCAATAAACGTCACCACCCGCAGCAGACCCATCTTCATCTCCGCCATGGGTCTCCATAGCTGCGCCGTGGCTTCATACGGTGCCTTCAGGATTACTCCGTGGATGACGAAGTCCAAGACACTCCAGGCGACAAACACAGCTACGATGGCCAAAAGGGTTCTTCTCAACATGGTCTCCTCCGATTCCGATGCCCGGTTGCTCGCCGGACTGATACCGAGTTGCAGTCAAAAAGGTATTAATCGTAGCGAACCTTGTGTTCGCCCTGGAGCGATGGGGCGAACACAAGGTTCGCCCCTACGAAAAAAAATCTCTTTTGATGGCTAATCAGTATGAGATCACTATACTCTGAAAGAGGAAGCAAGCAACCTTCTTGTGCAGTGCCAGGTGTCTTGTTTTTCACTGATCACTGATCACTGATTACTGATCATTTGTTTTTCACTGACCCTATCCAGCCGATTAGTTGACAAATTCATGGAAATTTGTGCTATCATCGTTGCCGAGAGAAAATTGGGGCACAAAAAAGGGGACTTCCTGGGTTTATACTTGGGGAAATGGGTTCCCAAAACCGTTTTTAACCGCGGGGCCAAGGCTGCCGCATAATCTCGATTAACATGCAAAAGTCAAGACGTAATTTTTTCAAGGCTACGGCAACGATCGGAGCGGTCCTTTTAGCGACGGCGGTCTCTCTGTCGGCATGTTCGGCGCTTGCCGTGGAAAAGACAGAATCCGGGAACTGGAAACCCGCTTCGGACCAGAAGGGTCTTCCCCTCAATTATCAGCAGATATTGAAACATCTGAGGACGGCCAATGAGGTCGCCAAGGAAACGGCGGAATTTGGCCACCACCCCTTTGGCGCAGTGCTTGTGGCGCCGGATGGCGAGAAGGTGCTGATGAAACAGGGAAACCTGAGTTCCATCGCGCATGCCGAAACAGAGCTCTCACGGCGGGCGTTTGCGCAGTACAACCCCGATTACTTGTGGAGATGTACCCTGGTGACGACGTTCGAACCGTGCGTCATGTGCGCCGGAAACATCTATTGGGCCAACATCGGCAACCTGGTCTATGGCGTTGAGGAAACCACATTGAAAAAACTGACCGGCGCCAACAAGAACAACCCCACGATGAGCCTGCCGTGTCGCACGGTCTTCAAGGCGGGGCAAAAGCCCATCCTGGTGGCGGGCCCCTTTCCGGAACTGGAAGGCGAACTGGTCGCCCCCCATAGGTCCTTCTGGAAATGAAGCAGTCCCGTCGCGAATTCCTCAGATTAAAGACAGTTTTCGGTTTACAGTTTTCAGTAAAATGATCTGAGATTACTTATTACTGATTACTGTCTTTACTCGTCCCGGGGTTCGAGGACCTCCCGGATTTTTTGCACCATGGCGTTGACTTTGAAGGGCTTTTGCAGGAACCCCACGTCTTCTTTGAGAATCCCGTTGTTAACGATGGCGTTTTCGGTATACCCGGACATATAGAGCACTTTCAGGGTGGGAATGGAAGAGGAAAGACGTTCGGCCAGTTCCCGGCCCCCCATCTGGGGCAGGACCACGTCGGTGAGCAGCAGATGAATGGGTTCCTTCCGTTTTTCGGAGATCAGCAGGGCCTCGCCGCCATTGGCGGCGGTCAGGACGCCATAGCCGAATTTCTTCAAGCCCTGGGAAATGACGTCCCGCAAGGTACTATCGTCTTCCACCACCAAAATGGTTTCTCTGCCCTTGAGATCGGCAATCGCGCCGGTCTTCGACTCGGTGGGACTGAGGGCCTCTTCCACCCGGGGTAGATAGATCTTAAAGGTGGTGCCCTGGCCCGGCTCGCTGTAAACCCAAATATGGCCGCCGCTTTGTTTCACTATGCCGTAAACGGTGGCCAGCCCCAAGCCGGTCCCCTGCCCTAGGGTTTTGGTAGTGAAAAAAGGCTCGAAAATATGGGCCTGGGTGGCCGCGTCCATACCCTCGCCGTTATCGCTGACCGCCAGCATGACGTAGGGGCCGGGCCCCACTTCCAGGTGGCTCCGGCCATAGGTTTCGTCCAGAAAGACGTTGGCGGTCTCCAGGGTGAGTTTGCCTCCATGGGGCATGGCGTCCCGGGCGTTGACCGCCAGGTTCATGATGATCTGTTCAATCTGGCCTTTATCGGCCTTGATTGCGCCCAGTTCCTCGTCAATATTGGTGATCAGTTCAATATCTTCGCCGATGAGGCGGCGCAGCAGCCTTTCCATGCCGCTGACCAGGGAATTGATGCTGAGGACCGTGGGCTGGAGAATCTGCTTGCGGCTGAAGGCCAGCAACTGGTGGGTGAGGGTGGAGTCCCGGGTGCAGGTCTTCAAAATCTCTTCGGTATAATGGTAATGGGGATCGTTCTTCTCCAAATCCATTTTCATGAGTTCGCCATACCCCATGATGGCGGTGAGCAGGTTATTGAAATCGTGGGCGATGCCCCCGGCCAAAATGCCGACGGCCTCCATCCTCTGGGCCCGGGTCAACTGATTCTCCAGGCGCTTGCGTTCTGTAATATCCATGAAATAGCCGATGGCGGCGGTCTTGCCGCGGTAAGTGGTGGTGGTCACCGACTCCATGGCCCACCTGGTTTCCCCCTCCTTGTTCACGAACTGATATTCGTAGGGAGAAGTGGTCTTGCCTTTCAGCATCTCCACCGCGTGGCGCCTGATCTGCTCCTTGAACTCCTCCGCGGCCAGAATTAAGCAATCCTTGCCCACTAATTCGTTTTCGTCGTAGCCGGTGATTTTTTGGAACCCGGGGTTTACCAGCTTAAATCTGCGGTTTTGAATGATGAAAATGCCGATGGGCGCGTGGTAGAAAAGATCCCGAAACGCTTCCTCCAGGCGCCGGCGCTCGGTGATGTCGATGCCCAGGCCCACCACGTAATCATGGCCGTCAACGGCAACCAAGTTGCCGGTAAGCAGATAGGGGATTTGGCTTCCGTTCTTGGCAACCAGTTTCGCTTCCACCGTAGCCTTGTTGTGGGTGAAGACCTTCTGAATAGCGGCCTCGACCTTTTCCCGTTCTTCGTCGGAAATGAAATCCCGGGCATGCATATGGGTGATTTCTTCGGTGGAATAATGAGTGGTATTTTCCAGGGTCTCATTCCAGCGGATCATCTTCCCCTGGGCGTCGATGAGATAGAAAATACCCGGAAGGGTTTCCAGCACCGCTTCGGAGAGGACTTTCTCCGACAGCAGTGTTTCGGCCATGATCCTTTGGCTTTTTTTCCTCTGCTCCATTTCGAGCAACTGTTGGCGCAACTCTGTCACCGTTTGCAGGAGTTGCTCCCTGCTCTTATGCTTATCCTTCATCATCGGCCCCATTTGAGGATTTCGTAGCGCTCGGAAGATTCGCAGGCGTCAAGGTATAGGTGGATGTTCCCTGGAAATTGGGGGCAAGAAAAAATTGTGAATATTTTCGCTTAAGCGGTTGCGGGGGGTACAGCCCGGATTTTTTCATTATTTTTTATCAGGTTTGCCTACGCGTCGAGCGTTATTTTCTCCGACATCCAGGATGATCAAGTCGCCGACCCGACGCATGCGGCTGTCCTGAACCTTCAATTTGCATCAACCTGTCATTATATCGACATAATGACCGGTTATCTTTAATATTAATACTAAAGGATGCAAAAATTTCGAAACCGCGGCCTCATTCCGAGAAAGGTAAAAATGCGCGGTTTCTCACCAATTAGGACAAGAAGATCAAGGTTTTCCGGCCTCCAGTGATCTTCACCTGATAAAAAACCAAGCTTCGCTTGCGTCAAAATTTCCACTGATTATCATTTAGGCATAATAATTGTGACCAATTCTTTGTGTCAACATAATTCCGGCATAATTAGGGAGGAAACATGTCCAGGCCCGAAGAGATGTGGCAATGCCAGATGAGCAACTGCGGTTACATCTACGACCCCGCCAGAGGCGATAAGAAGGGGAAGATTCCGCCGGGGACCAGGTTTGAAGATCTGCCGGAGGACTGGAAATGCCCATGCTGCGGCGCCGGCAAACAAATGTTCAGGCCCCTTGCCGGACCGGGGTCCGTGGCCCAACAGCCGGATAAGTGCGCCGCGGATTGAGCCTTTGCCCCCGGAAAAGCGAAACCTCTATTTAACCCGCTCCCGCTTCCCAGGAAGGCCGGGGGCTGGTTAAATATTTTCGGTTCATCTCCCATTAAATTGTCAACCTCCATTCCTTCCTCAAATCTTAACGGAAATTTGTTGGAAATTTAGAGCCGTTTTTGGTATGAAAAAATGTTCGCGCTTCTTGATCATCCCTGGTAAACCAAATCATCTCCGGGACGGTGGAAGAAATATCCGTTAATACCAACAGGCGCCATGGGAAAATTTCAAAATAATTTAGTCTATTTTTTCAAAGTCGCCGCCGATCAGATGGTTATGATCTTTTGTTTTGTGTTGGCTGCCTCGTTTGTAGTCAGCGAAGTTGACGGGGTGCCTCTTTCGCAATTTTTTTACATCCGCTTAAGATTGATAAACTTTATTATCTTTTTATTATTCATGATAATTTGGCATATCAATCTATCGTTGCATGGCGCATATTACAGCAAGCGCATCGTTCCCTGGAAATCCGAGGCTTCAGAAATCATTTATTCGGTTTCCATAGGCACTATGCTGTTGTTGGTCTATTCCGTAATCTTTAAGGTGTCTTTAATAACTCCGACATTTCTTTTGGTATTCTGGTTATCCACCGGTATTTTAACCAGCGCTAGCCGCATGATAGTGCGTTTTATTATCACGCCGCTCAGGCTCCGGGGAATTAACATCAACAACATTCTTATTGTGGGCACCAATTCCCGGGCCGTGCAGTTCGCCAAGGATATTGAGAGCCAGCCGGAGTTGGGGTACCGGATCGTGGGCTTCGTGGATAATGAATGGGCCGGAGGGGTCGATTTTAAGAATTCCGGGTATAAGTTGGTGGCCGGCTTCCATAATTTCCCCGCCTTCCTCCGCACACATGTGATTGATGAAGTGGTCATCGATCTGCCTCTGAACACCTTCTATCATGAAGCCATGGATATCGTCGATTTTTGCGTCAAGCAGGGAGTGGTGGTGCGTTTCATTTCCGACAGCTTTTATCTGCTCACCAATATGAATCTGGCCCGCTCGGTAGTGGAGGAATTTCAGGAAAATGTCTTGATTACCATTTACACCGGGGCCATGGGCGGCTGGCCCATCATGGTGAAGCGGGTCTTTGATTTTGTGGGGTCCCTGTTGTTGATCGGGATTTTCTCTCCCCTATTTTTGATCATCTCCCTGCTGATCCTGGCCACCTCCGGCCGGCCGGTGTTATTTGTCCAGGAGCGCATGGGGATCAACAAACGAATCTTTCATCTCTTTAAATTCCGCACCATGGTGGCGGACGCGGAGCAGCGGCAGGCGGAATTGGAAAAATTCAACGAGGCCGACGGCCCGGTGTTCAAGATCAAAAAAGACCCCCGGGTCACCTTGATCGGCCACTTCCTGCGCAAGACCAGCCTGGATGAGCTGCCTCAATTATTCAACGTCCTCAGAGGGGAGATGAGCCTGGTGGGGCCGCGGCCGTTGCCGGTCAGGGACTATAAGGGTTTTAACCAGGATTGGCATCGCCGCCGCTTCAGCGTCAAACCAGGAATCACCTGCATGTGGCAGATTCAAGGCCGCTCCAGCCTGTCTTTCGAACAATGGATGAAACTGGATATTTATTACATCGATCATTGGTCTTTGTGGCTGGACCTCAAGATTCTAGTTCTCACCATCCCTGAAATGCTTTGGGGAGACGGCGCCTACTAAGAGTTCCAAGTTCCGAGTTCCGAGTTCCGAGTTCCTGATTGAGACCTCCGCGAAACTGGATACTTCCGTCTTGCTTTGCGCCTTTGCGTCTTTGCTTGAGGCTCATTTATTTTGGGAAAAGAGGATGACGGCGGAGGGACGCCCGCTACGATTTTTTTATGGGACAAAAGGCCGATGAAAAGCCGGTTTTTTTTCCGAACCCGGCAGAGTTGGGTTTTTTTGCATCTTTTTGTTATCATAAAGGACTGGAGAAGGAGTAGGGCATCCTCGGCCGCCGCCGGCGGCATAATTTCGAACTTTTAAGATGGGATAAACATGAAGGTCCTCTTGGTCCAACCGGAATCCCCGATATCGTACTGGAAATTGCCCGAGTTATGCCGGCTTGGCGGCAAGAAGGCCCTTTATCCGCCTTTGGGTCTGATCACGGTGGCGGCCCTGCTCCCGCGGGAATGGGAATTGCGGTTGGTGGATCTGGATATAGAGGAGCTGACCCCCGCAGACTGGGACTGGGCCGAGATGGTGATGATTTCCGGAATGGTGGTCCATCGCCTGCCCTTTGCGGACCTGGTGCGGGAAGCGAAAAAGCGGGGAAAAATCGTGGTTGCGGGCGGTCCCTATCCCAGCTCCGCCCCGGACGAAGTCATGGCCATGGGCTGCGATTTTCTCATACAGGGGGAAGCGGAGAACACCTTACATCTCTTCCTGGAGGCGCTTAAAAAGGGAAGCCGGGGGGTGATCCGAAACGCGGGGAAAAAACCCGATCTTGCCACTTCGCCGATTCCCCGCTTTGATCTCCTCAAATTACAGCACTATGCCACCCTGGGGATCCAGACCTCCAGGGGTTGCCCCTATGCCTGTGAATTTTGCAATGTTTCCAGCCTCTTCGGGCGCAAATCCCGATTCAAGAGCAGTTCCCAGTTCCTGGCGGAATTGGAGGCCGTTTACCGCCTGGGCTGGCGGGGAGAAATCTTCATCTGCGACGATAACTTCATCGGCGACCGGGAGCATGCCCTGGATCTGCTGCACAGCATGATCGTCTGGCTGGAGGAGCGGGGTTCTCCTTTTTGTTTCTGGGGCCAAACCTCGGTGGACCTGGGCCGGGACCGGGAGATGATCGACCTTTTGACCGCGGCCAACTTCGGCACCGTCTTCATCGGCGTGGAAACGCCCGAAGAGGAAGCCCTGGCTGCGGCCCATAAATATCAGAACCTCCAGCATTCGCTGGTGGAAGGCGTCAATAACATCACCGCCAACGGCCTGGGAGTGATGTGCAGTTTCATCATCGGCCTGGACGGAGAAAAAAAGGGAACCGGGGACCGCATCCGGGACTTCGTGGAGCAAACCACCATTCCCCTGGTGATGCTTAATTTCCTGGTGCCGCTGCCCAGCACCAAACTCTGGCAAAGGCTGGAGCAAGAAGGACGCTTGCGGAAGGAGCGGTTCGACAGCGAACTGGCGGATAAGGCCCTCAGTTATGTGCCCGCCAGGCCGGAAGCCGAGATCATGGGGGAATTTTTTCAACTCTGGGAGCGTCTTTATGAACCCCGGACTTTCCTGGAGCGGGCTTACGAGCACATCCTCAGGATGAGGCCGACCCGGTCGCCCATGGCCAAAGCTAAGGGCACGCCCTTGCCCAAAGGCCCTCCTCCGGCGAAGCAACACCTGATTGACCAGGTTTACGGCCTGTTGGCCTTGCTGCGCCTCTGTTGGCGCCGGGGGGTGCTGGCGCCTTACCGGGGGCAATACTGGCGGCAGCTTCTGGGGGTCTATCGCCGTAATCCCTCCCGGATTATTAAATATCTGAAGATCTTGGGCATGGGCGAGGATATGTATGAATTCCGGAAAATTATGCTGCGGAACCGGAATGACTATCAGCACCTCTATCAGTAAGACCGTTTTTCGTTTTTCTTAAAAAAACAATGACGCAAAGGCGCGTGCCGGGGGGCGAGGGCTTGAGAATCTCCGGCTGCGTTCTTACATCATAAAAGGTGGCCATGGAACAGGTGAAAGTGATTCCCGTGGAGCAGTCCTGGCAACTGAAGGCCTTTGTGGACCTGCCATGGAAGATTTACGCCCGGGACCCTTTATGGGTTCCCCCTCTGAAAAAGGAGGTGGCACGGCTCCTTGACCCCCAGGCCCATCCTTTCTGGAAGTTCGCGCAACGCCGGCTCTTTCTGGCTCAACGGGATGGTGAAATGGTGGGCCGCATCGCCGCCATCGTCGATCAGAATTATAACCGCTTTCACGATGAGCGCATGGGCATCTGGGGCTTCTTCGAGTGCGTCGATGACCCGGAAGCCGCGGCCGCCCTGTTCACCGCGGCCGAGGAATGGGTCAAAGGCCAGGGCATGAGATTCCTGCGGGGTCCCCTGAATCCTTCCACCAATTACGAGGGCGGCATGCTGGTGGAAGGGTTTGAGCAGACCCCGGTGTTCATGATGACCTACAATCCGTCTTATTATCCCGGGTTGGTGGAATCCCAGGGGTTCAGGAAGGAAAAGGACCTTCTGGCCTTCCTGGTGGACCGCTCCTGGCAGCCGCCGGCCTGGGTGCATCGCCTGGCCCGGCGCATCATCGGCAAAACCGACATCAAGATGCGGCCCATGCGCCTGGATGATTTTGACAGGGAATTGAAGTACGTGAAGGAGATTTATCACGAAGCCTGGTTCGACAACTGGGGCTTTGTGCCCATGACCGACGACGAACTCCAGGAGATGGGCCGGCACCTGGGGCGCATTTTGAACCCGGATGTCTGTTTCTTTCTGCTGGACGGCGAGGAGCCGGTGGGCGTGGGTATGGTCATCGACGATATCAATCCCTTGCTGAAACGGTTCAACGGCAAAATCGGCGTCCTGGGGTGGCTTAAATATCTTCTTTACCGGCGGGAGATCGTGGGCTGGCGGGGGCTGATCTTCGGCATCCGGAGAAAGTACCAGCAACAGGGGCTGCCCCTGGTGGCCTTCGACTACCTCTATAAGATGTTGATGGAAAATGAAAAATATAAGAGATATAGGTACATTGAATTAGGATGGAACCTGGAGGACAACGACTTGATCAACCAGTGGTACCTGGACGGCGGCGCCAAGGTGAATAAAAGATTCAGAGTGTACCGCAAGGACTTGGAATCTTAGGCGTGTCCTTTTCTCTGCGTCCTCTGCGTCTCTGCGTTAAAAAATTCACCGCAGACGCAGAGGGCGCAGAGAGAGAATATGAGATTGGTATGGTTTTGAAAGAACTGTTCTGGCAATCAATCCCCGGCATGGACCTGAAAACGCTGTGGCGGATTCTGTGGAGAAACCGCTTTCAGGTGGAACTCCGCTATTGGGACCGGCTCCTCTACTTATTCGTGATGGCCGGCCTTAATTCAGTCCTGGCCAGCTTCGAACGCCGCTGCAACGGCCGCAAGTTCAAGGGCGTGAAAGTCGTGGCCCCGCCCATCTTCATCATCGGTTGTTGGCGCAGCGGCACCACCCATCTGCACAACCTTCTCAGTTGCGACGAGAACTTCACCACGCCTACCTATTATCAGGTCATGTTCCCGCACCATTTTGTCTATAGCCAGCCCTGGGCCATGGCCATCTTCAACTACTTTTCTCCGGACAAAAGGCCCATGGACAACGTGGCCATCGGCGCCAAAGCGCCCCATGAAGATGAATTCGCCCTGGCCGCCCTGTCCACCGTGTCTCCTTATATGCAGGTGCTGTTCCCGTTCACCGGGGACAACGGCTTTGGGGTTCTGGACCCCGGTAGTCTGGAGAAAGAGGCCCTGGAGAAGTGGCAGGCCGCTTTTCTGCACTTCGTAGAGAAACTCACCTTTTCCAAAGGAAAGAGAATCGTTTTCAAGTCCCCGCCGCACCTGGGCCGGGTGCGCCTCCTGCTGGAGCTCTTTCCGGATGCCAAGTTTATTCATATCCATCGCAACCCTTACGAAGTCTATCTGTCCATGAAACATTTATGGCGGCAGGGCTTCAGTTTCTCCCACCTCCAGACTCCCGACCCGGAGGCCGTGGACGAAATTATCCTCTCCTGGTATACAGAACTCTATACCCAGTTCGAACGCGACCGTGGGTTGATTCCCGCGGGCAATCTCTGTGAAATAAGGTATGCAGACCTGGTAGGCAATCCCCGGGATGAGCTGGCAAAGATCTATGCCAGCCTCTCTCTGCCGGGGTTTGAGAAATTTTGGGAACGGGCGGCCCCCTACCTGGAATCCCAGAAGAATTATCGGAAAAATACCTATACGCCGGACCCGGCGGCCGTCGACAAGGTACGGCGGCGCTGGGGGCCGACCTTTGCCCGTTATGGTTACGAGATAAATTAGGAGTAATTTAAAAGAGAGGTTACGGGATTGGCACGCATCAGTTCGCTAATGGCCACGGTGTGGCGGCTTCAGGAATTTTCCCCGGCCGTGGCGGAGATGGCCCGGGTTACGGGGACTAT
>DYJG01000017.1 GCA_020723225.1 Desulfobacca acetoxidans
TAATAAGTGATAAGTAATAAGTAGTCAGTGAACAGTTTTTTTACTTATTACTTATTACTTATTACTTATTACTTATCACTAAATACCATCCTCCACGCCGTTCCGCAAAAATTACTGAACAGCCGCCTTGACCTCCACCCCCTCCCGGGCCAGTACCGCCTTCAACGCCTCCAGGGCCACCTCCAACTGGCTGTCGTCCGGTTCCTGGGTGGTGAGGCGTTGGGTGGCCAAACCCGGCCAGAGGAGGAAGCGGGCCAGGGGGTGATGGGCGTGGCGCCCGCCCCAGCGGATGATTTCATAGGAAATGGCGGCGATGGGGAACATCAAAGCCACCTTGATGAGCACCTGGACGAAGTTGTTGAGAATGCCGGTCTTGGTCAGGGGCGGAAACATGGGGAAAAAAATGGTGAAGATGGTCAGGCTCACCAGGAGGACCACCAGGAGGAAGGAAGTGCCGCAGCGGGGGTGGCAGGTGCCGTGGCGCCGGGCGTACTCCACGGTGAGGGGTTCGCCTGCTTCGTAAGCGCAGATAGATTTGTGCTCCGCGCCGTGGTATTCGAAGACCCGGTGAATCTCCTTAAAACGGGAAATGCCCCAGATATAACCCAGAATAAAGATGAGCTTGATAACTCCGTCGATGACGTGGAAGAGAAAATCCGCGGGGGTCAGGGTGCGGCCCAACAGATAGCCGGCCAGGCCGCTGAGGTAGTGGGGCAGGAAGCCGAACAGGAGGAAGGCCAGGACGAAGGCCCCGCCCATGGTCAGGGCGATGCTTCCCCAGCCCAGGGATTGTCCTTCCTCTTCTTCTTCCACCGCCACCTGGGCCGAAAAGCTCAAGGCCCGGATGCCGGTGACCAGGGACTCCAGGAGCACCACCGGACCCCTCAGGAGCGGGCGCTTCAGTAAGGGATAGCGGGCGGCCAGGGAGGTGTAGGGCTCGTCCTTGAGAAGCACGGTGCCGTCGGGCCGGCGCACGGCGATGGCCAGGGCCTGGGGGGAGCGCATCATCACTCCCTCCAGCACGGCCTGGCCTCCCACCGGAAAGGAGGGTTCCTTAAAGCTCATTCGGCCGGTTCGGCAGCCTGGTTCTTATTTTGCTCCAGGTGGGCGTATTTGCGGCGGAAGCGCTCCACCCGCCCGGCGGTGTCGATGAGCTTCTGCTTGCCGGTGAAGAAGGGATGGCACTTGGAGCAGATTTCCACCCGGATGCTCTCCTTGGTGGAACCGGTGGAAAATTCGGTGCCGCAGGCGCAGCGCACCTTGGCCGGGATGTAAGAGGGATGGATGTCTTTTTTCATTTTCCGATTATCTCCTGCTGCGCCCGAAGTCGGCTTTAAAAGGCCCGGGCTGCTTGAAAACAGTGGTTATATTACCGAAATATATAATTTAACCTAATTTTCCAAAAAAGCCATAGGAAAAACCGGCAAAGTTATGCGCTTTGAAAAATTCACCGTTGCTTAGCTCATCACCGGGGTGCCGCAGCATAGCTGCGGCTCCAAGTGCGTTCCCAAGCGGAGCTTGGGAACGAGAGGAGGTCTCGCCCGCCATAGTACCGCACAGGCGAGACGCCTGTGCCACAAGGTAACCGAAACTTTTCAGAGCTTGGGAACGAGCAAGGAAACCCAGAACCCAGAACCCAGAACCCGGAACCGAAAACCGAAAACCGGGAACTGAAAAACTTCACTTCTTCTTCTGACACCTTGGACAGAAAAAGGTGCTGCGGCCGCCTTGGGAGATCCGGGCGACGGCGCGGCCGCAGCGCCGGCAGGGCTCCCCTTCCCGACCGTAAACCGACAGCTCTAGTTGGAACAGGCCCGTTTCCCCCCGGCTGTTTAAATAATCGGACACCGTGGTGCCGCCCTTGGCGATGGCCGCGTTCAGGATGCGCCGGGTTTCCTTGAGGACCCGGCCCCAGTCCGCCGGGGAGAGGCGGCCTGCGGGCATGCCGGGGTGGAGCCGGGCCGCGAAGAGGATCTCACTGGCGTAAATATTGCCGATGCCGGCGAGCACCCGGCCGTCCATCAGGAAATTCTTGATGGTGCGGGAGCGCGCCCGGGCCTCTTGGGCCAGCCATTCAGGGGTGACTTCCCGGGAGAAAGGCTCCCGGCCCACCTGGGCCAGAGGATCCGGCTCCGCCCCCGGCGGAAAGACCAGGGCCTGGCCGAAGCGGCGCACGTCCTGGAAGGCCAGGTCCAGGCCCCCCTCCAACTCCAAAACCAGATGCACGTGGGGCCGGGGAGGGGAGGGCCCGGGACCCAGCAGCAGCCTCCCGGTCATCCCTAAGTGCAAAAGCAGGGTCACCCCGCCTTCCAGGCGGAACAGCAAATATTTACCCCGGCGCTCCAAGTCTAGAATAACACGGCCCGGCAGCCACTCCTGGAACTTCTCCGGCGAGGATTCCCGGCGCAGGCGTTTTTCCCCGATCACCAGCCTGAGAATGCGGCGGCCCAGCAAGCCGGGGGCCAGGCCCCGGCGGATGACTTCGACTTCCGGCAGTTCCGGCATGTTAGCTACCGTTTTCCGTTTAGCGTTTTTCGTTTTCCGTAAAATCAACAAAAAATATCGATATGTTACATAACAATTTTATTTCATTTGCGAACGAAAAATAATATTCGATATAGTCTCCGGTAGTTGGTCTTCGGTTAATAAGTTAAGAATTATTAATAAGTTATATTGTAAATCGAGATACGGTAAGGCCTTATGGGTGAGATGTCTTGCAGGCCAAGGTCCCCCACCTACCTGTTATTTTGAAAATCATGTGAAAATATTTGCACTTATGTCTTAAGAATTTTTCCTTTTTGTTCGATATGAAAATATGGAAGCTTTTTCATGAAAGCCCCGGGAGAGGGAGGGCTCCCGGGTAACAAGCGTGAGTGTCCTGAGCCGGGGCCTGCCCGGCAGGGACGATGGCAAAAATGATCCGATTGGCGCTAAAAATAATGGTTTTCCTCGCGGTCTGGGTCCTGGCGGCAGCTATGGGCGTAGGTTTGGCCCAGGCCCGGGAAGTCCAGCTTCTCATGGCCCTGGATATCTCCGGGTCCATGAAGACCACCGATCCCCAGCGCCTGCTGCCCAAATCCGCCCATATCATGGTGGAACTCCTGGACGAAAAGGATAGTCTAGGGATTCTGACCTTCGAAGACGTAACCCTCACCCGCCTGAGCTGCGGTTTACTCAGCCCCCAACAACGGGGCAAAGGCTACCAGGAATTAACCCGCCTCCAACCCCGGGGCCTGTATACCGACCTTTTTCAGGCCCTGGCCTCGGGTTTGAAATGCTTCGAACACCATGGCCCGGCCAAGGAGGCGAAGCGCGCCTTCCTGCTCATCTCCGACGGGCAGATGGACATCGATCCCCGTAAAGGTAACTCTAAGGCATTTGTGGAGCGCGTGCACCAGGAAATTCTTCCGGCCTACCGGAAAGCGGGCATCCCCATCTATGCCGTGGCTTTTACCGAGGCCAGCGACCAGGCCTTTTTAAAAAGTTTGGCCGAGCAAACCGGGGGGCTTTTTCTGTTGATCTCCGAGGCCAAGAATATTCATCAGGCCTTCACCAGGGTTTATGAGAACCTGAAAGGGCCGCAAACTGCTCCCCTGGTGGGCAACGGCTTCCTCATCGATTCCCAGGTCCAGGAAGCGATTGTGGTGGTCACCCGCTCCAACCAGGGCAAGGCGGTGGCCCTGCAAAGCCCCAAAGGGGAGAAAATTAATCCGGCATCCAAGACTGCCGGGGTGCGCTGGTATTCCGCGCCCACCTTCGACATGGTGACCATCCCTAGACCTGAGCCGGGCAATTGGACCGTGTCCGGCCACAAAGCGGGCGAAGGCAAGATCATCCTGATGACCGACCTGAAGCTGGACTGCCCTCATATGCCCGAGGAGGCCGGCACCGATGAGGTCTTGCTGGCCGGAGCGCTGCTCAAGGATAAAGAGAAACCGGTGAGTGCTGCGGAAGTCCTCAGCCCCACCCTCTTTACCGCAGAATTGCAGGCGGAAGGAGGAAAACCCCTGCAGTTGCCCCTGGGGCCCCCGCCCCTGGAGCAGAGGGAGCTTTGGCCTCCTGAGGCCCGGGTGGCGAAGTTTCCTCCGTTTGCCGCCCCCGGCGTGTGGCAGCTTAAGATCCGGGCCCAGGGCAAGACCTTTCAGCGGGAAAGGAATTTTTCCATCAAGGTCTCCATCCCCTGGTATAAGGTAAAAGAAATCTCCGGCGAGGGGCCCACGCAGGTGGAGTATCTGTTGTCCCCGGGCCGGGAGGTCGCCCAGATGGTGGGCTGCTTCAGCATCATCAATCCTGACGGCGGCGTCGCCGGCACCTTCGGGCAGCCCCTGCCGGGCAGCGGCTTCCGCTTTTCTTTCCCGCCCGAGCTTTCCGGTTCTTACCAACTGAACGCGCACCTGACCGGAGCCACGGCTTCCGGGCGGCCTCTGATTCTTCAACCTCCGCCGGTTAACGTCAACCTGGCTTCCGGGGCTGCGGCCAAGGGTCAGAAGAAAGCGGACCAGACCGGGGAAATGGGACCGAAAAAGGCGGCTGCGGCCTCGGACCCGAAGATCGGGCAGAAAAGCGCAGACGGCCCCGCGACCGCCGCCACCGCGGCTCCCATCCCCCGCAGCCGCAAATGGCTCTGGATCGGGGTCCTGGGGTTGGCGGCCTTTGCCATTACCTTGGTGACCGTGGCCTACACTTTTAGGCCCAAGGCCCTTAGCTTCCTTATTCTCAAGCCTTCTAAAAAAACCATATCCGACGATATGCCCCCGGAAGAGCAGAACCTCCTTCTTAAGGCCCACGTGGAAACATTGCAGAAGGAGAAAGGCCAGCTTCACAAAGATCTGGCAGAGATGCGCGAAAACATTGAGAAACTGATGGCCGCCAAAGAGGAGTTGGAAGCCAGGCTGGGACAGCCTTCCAAGGAATATCAGGAAAAGACCAAGGTTATCAAGGAACTGGAGCAAAGGCTGGAACAGGCCGAAAGCGAAGCCAAATCGGTGCAGGAGGAATATATGGCCCTATACGCCCGCAGCCAGCAGGAAAAGCAGACCTTGAAGAAGGGCTGATGCCGGTTCGCAATCACCCGTTTATTTCCCAGGGGCGAACACGAGGTTTGCCTATTTTATTGCCTTTTGCCTGCGGATTAATAGGAGTCGGTTAACTTGTAGCCCAGGCCGTAGACGGTTTGGATAATTTCCCAGCCGGGCAGCATGGCGTCCATCTTCTTACGCAGATTTTTTATATGGGTATCGATGGTGCGCTCATACCCTTCAAAATTATAGCCCTGCACCTGCGCGGCCAATTCTCCCCGGGAAAAGACCCGGTTCGGTTGGGCCAACAATACCTTCAACAATCCGAACTCGCTGGGGGTCAATTTTAATTCCTGGCCGGCAATCAACACCTGATGCCGGTTTTCGTCCAGGCTGATGGGCCCGGCCATCAGTTTCTCCGGGCACGGCGGGCCGGTTATGCGGCGCAGCACGGATTTGATCCGGGCCACCATCTCTCTCGGGCTGAAAGGTTTGCAGATATAATCATCCGCTCCCAGTTCCAGGCCGAGAACGCGGTCCAACTCCTCCGCCTTGGCGGTAAGAATGATGATGGGCAGGAGCGAGAACTTCCTGATCTCCCGGCACAGTTCCATGCCGTCCTTTCCCGGCAGCATGACATCCAGCAGGATCAAATCAGGAGGGTCTTGTTTGATCAAAGGGATGACTTTATCACCCCGGTCCAGCCAGGAAACCTGAAAACCCGCATTTACCAGATAATCCCGGATTACCCGGGCGATCTTGCTTTCGTCTTCGACGATCAGGATATGTTGTTTTCTCACAGTCGTTTTCCCCGTTTAAAGCAAAGGAAAAGAAACCTCAATCCACAATCCGCCGCCGGGGGCGTTCCTGGCCTTGATCTCCCCATCCAGGGCCTCGACCAGGCTTTTGCAGATGGCCAGGCCCAAGCCGCTGCCCCCTTCCCGGCGGCTCCTGGACCGGTCCACTCGGTAAAGCCGGTCGAAGAGCCGGTCCAATGAATCTTCCGGCACTCCCGGGCCGGAATCCAGAAAATTTTGTGAAACCCTGCCATCCCGGATTTCCTGCCTAATCTGTAAAATTCCCGGACTGGCGGCATAGCGCCAGGTGTTTTCCAGGATATTTCCGAAGATCTGTTTTAACCGGTCCGCGTCTCCCGCGATCAGCAGCCGGTCTTGTCCTAAGGCCGGTTCTTCTTGAATGGCGATGCCTTTGGCGGCAAACCTGGTGCGGAACCCCTTCAAGGTCTCCAGCAAGACCCGGGCCGGATTGACCGGTTCCCGGCGCATGGAGAGCATCCCGGCGTCGGCCAGGGAGATGTCATGGAGGTCGCTGACTATTTTGTTGAGATGGAGGATTTCTCCATGCAGCGAATCCAGGGTCTCCCGGCCCGGGGCCCGGATACCGTCCTGCAGCGCCTCGATTTCCGCCCGCAGAATGGCTAAAGGTGTTCGCAATTCATGGGAAATATCCGAAATCCATTGTTGGCGAAGCTGCTCATATTTTTCGATGGCCTGGGCCATGCGGTTGAAATCCGCGGCGAGCTGCCCAAGTTCATCATTGGCGGCCACGTCGATCCTGGTGTCAAACCGCCGGGACGACAGGGCCCTGGTTCCGGCCATCAGCTTGTTGATGGGAGCCAGGAGATGTCTGGAGAGAAATACTGAAACCACCACAGCCAGCAATAAGACGCCGGCGCCCACCAGATAGAAGGCCCGGGTCTGCCGCCGGGCAAATTCCACGTCCAGGGGGTGTGACAAGTCTTCAAGTTTAGGAATCCCCAGCCATCCCACAATTTGTCCGTCCACCCGGATGGCCTTGAGAAGATGGTCCCGGGCAGTGCGGGCCGGTCCCACCAGGGGCTGTTGGTCGGCGTCGAACAAGGAGATCCTGGGACCAGGGTTAAAAGGATCGTGCCCCGGCGGGGGGGGTGGAGGCGGCATGGACTCCGGGCCCCAGGGAGGAGGCGGAGGCGGAGGCGGAAAGCCCGGCGGCTCCGGCCAGCAGAATCCTGGGGGTCCGGGCGGCGGCCCGGGCGGCGGCCCGGACGGAAAAAGACCCATCCGGGAAGGACGGGGCCGCATGAGATAATGCCAGCGGGGGAAATTATTTCTTAAACGGTCCCATCCTTGATCCCGCTGATATTCCGCAGCCAGTTCCTCCACCAGGTCATCAAGCCTCTCCATCTCCATCCGGTTCACGTACTCCGCGAAGTTTTGGGAGCCGTAATATTGCATGGCGCCCACCAGGATGACCACAATCATCAAGCTCGTCGCCAGGAAGACGGCAAAAAGTTTATATGAGAGTTTCAGGTTCAAACGTTGTCCCGCCGGATTAAAGGGTTGGGTGAATCGCTCTTTCTTCGGAATATTCCGCAATTATATTTTAATGGATTCCCTGCCCGTTAGTCATCATTCCTCAAATTCATCACATCATTTCTCCATAATATCTTCACAATTTGTTGGTAAACAACAAATGCAAGGCTGTTTGGGCCTGAAGAATTTTTATCCAGACTAAAGGAGGAACAGTGGCCCGTAATCCGGGAAATGGGACAAAATTCTGGGTCTACCTTCCCCGGCCGGATTCCGTCATCAGTCCGCAGATGCAAACGACGGCCCGGCCCGAGCCCGCGAAAGAGCGCATTCTTTTTGTGGATGACGATCCTGTGCTCGCGGTGATCGGACGATAGCTGCTGGAACAACTGGGCTATGAGGTTACCGCGTTGACCAGCAGCCTGAAGGCCCTGGAGGTTTTCCGCCGCGACCCGGAAAAATTTGATGTGGTCATCACCGACCAGGCCATGCCCCTGTTTTCGGGGCTGAAACTGGCGGCGGAATTGATGAAGGTCCGCCCGGAGCTGCCCGTCATTCTCTTCTCCAGCCTTGATGGATCGGTCTCTCCTGATATCGTCCGGCAAATGGGCATCAGGGAGATCGTGAAAAAACCGGCGAATATTGAAGACCTGGCCCTGGCCATTCGCCGGGTGCTGGATTCCGGGGAGTGATGCGGCCGGCGGCCGGGACAGGGGCGGAGCTCCCCCTTCCGCCCTTGATTTCCTTAACACCCTGTCCCTGATGACGGAGGCAATGGAAGGGGCGGGTAAATTCCTTCAAAAAAAGGAGGTTGCATGAAGATTCGTCACGTATTAATCCTGGTGGTATTGTTCCTGGCCATCGCCGGAGTGGTGCGCGGGGTCGCCCAACAGACCGCGTCTTCCCTGCCGCCGCCCCCCCATATGGGCTTTCCGCCGCCGCCGGCGTCGGTGTGCACCGACGGCAAGTACCTGTATGTGATGATGGGTCCGAGGATTTTGCAGTACTCCACCCCCGATTTAACCCTGCAAAACACGGTGGAGCTGCCCAAGCCGACACCGCCGGTCCAACAATGAGCAACCCGTTAAAGACAGACCCCTGATTGGAACGGGAGAAGTAGGTTATCTCGAAAAGAGCCCGGCGTCGAACCGGGCCGGAACAGGGAAGGCTTAATCCCCAAAACCGCAGAGGGCCGGAAATATCCGGCCCTCTCGCATTTTAAAAAAGCATGTCAATGAAGTGGCTGTGGTATTCCTTCAGTTCCTTATGGCATTCACCGCAGAAGAGGCGCACCTCCCCCTGGATCTCCGAGTCGTCGCTCACCGCAGAAAAGCTGCCGTCCTCATTCTGCAGGTAGAAAGTGGTGATGGTGACCCCTTCGGCAACTTCGTAGAAATCGGCGTCGTTGCCGCAATAAGGACAGGAAATCTTCATTTCCCCTGCCCCTGCTTGTTGGCCGGCTGGATCTCCTGGCGGTAGGCGGGGTTGCCGGGGGCCAGTTTCCGGGCCATCTCCATTTCAATGGAGGCCCGTTTGAATTGCTGCTTGGCCTGGGTCTTCTTCCCTTGTTTCTGATAGATTTCCCCCTGCAGGGTAAAGAGCCGGGCCAGATAGAAGTGGGTCCGGGGGTCCTTGGGGTTCAGCTCGTTGGCATGCTGCAACTCCTGGCGGGCCTTCTTGTATTTGCCTTGATGGTAATGGATGATCCCCAGGTTGCGCAGCACCGCCGGCCGGTTAACCTTGTCCTCGGACTTAAAGGCCTTCAGCAACAGGATCTCCAGGCGGGCCATGGTCGTCTGGTCGCTTAACGCGGCATTGCCATCCTGGAGCAGCCGGTCGCTGAGCCCCACCACTTCTGCGTTTCCCAGGGCCCGGCCCCGGAGGGCCTCCTCCAAAAGGATCTGGTCGGATTGGCCGGCAGACGGCGCCGGCGGGGGAGGCGGGGCTTCGGGCAGGGCCGCCACCTGGGCCCCTCCGCAACCGGCCAGGGTCAACACCAGCAAGAGCAACCAGAGCTTCATTTTTACCACGCGCAACCATCCTCGCTTCAGGGAGATCAAAACATTATTATCCATCCCCCGGAGCTCCGTCAACCCTTTTGACCGCTGGGGCGGACCCCGTTAGCTGCTATTCCCGGAAATATTGGAAGCCCTTGCGCACCACCTGGCGGCTGACGCGGGCGGGACGCAAACGCTGGAGAAACTGGTCGGCCAGGGAATCGGCCTGGTTCTGGTCGCCGCAAGTGAATATGTCCAGGACCAGATAGCCGTATTCCGGCCAGGTATGGAGGGAAATATGGGATTGGGCCAGGAGGGTAAAGCCGGTCACCCCTTGGGGGTCGAACTGATGGAACCGGGAACCCAGGTTGGTTAAGCCTGCTTTTTTTACCGCGGTCTTGACCAGGAGATGGAGAAATTTGCGGGAATTAATCTTTTCCGAATCGCAGCCGAAAAGCTCCATCATCAGATGATAGCCGTCCGGCCGCGGGTTCTGGACCAAGAGCTCCCGTTTCATGGGCGACCCCTCCTTGGATGGGCAAATTTGGCGGAATCAGGGAGTCGCCTCCCTAAGTCATGCCACCCCCCTGGATAGCGGAAATAATTACATCTAACGACTTCTAAAAGAAAATCTGATAATTGTCAAACAAAATCCCGGCGGCCTCAGCCCGGACCCTCGGGTTTCGGCTTTTATTTAAGCAGGAGTGTGTTGCTCTTTTTTGCGGGTGTGAGCTTTCATGAAGGTTCGCAGGATAGCGTTGATCCTCGTCTGATAACCGGGCTGCTGCCGGAACCATGCGAGCAGATCAGCGTCAAGCCTGATCGTTATGACTTCCTTGCGCTGTGGCATTACTACTTGTGCGTCCTGCCAGAACTCCTCGTCCGTAGGATGTGCGTCTGGATCGGCTTCAACCGCGGCATGCACGGCGGCATCGCTCATGCTGCGCAGCTTATCCCAGTCCGTGCCAAGCTTATCCTTCGATTTTTTGCCAGTAGCTGCGTTTTTCATGAGGTTCGGACCTCCAGGCGGAGATAATGCGTATTTCATCATCATTTCTATAGGTATAAATCACTGTGATTTCCATGCCGTTTACCAGGCCAATGGCATAGATTCGGATTTCCCCATAATCGAAACGATCGTCAATCCGCTCAACCGTTGGCCCCTCAAAAATCCGCTTTGCATCTTCGAACGCAATACCATGGGTTTGGATGTTATAGCGGTTCTTTTCTTTATCCCAAGTATATCGCATTATGGGTATTTACACAATGTAAATATTATTCAACAATAATTTCTTTTTCCTGCTGCCTTTTTTCCCGGGCGCTTTTGAATATGGATAAGATATTTTATTTTGTCCAGTTTTTTAAGAAGGATCCCATCCTTGACAGAGCCCCCTCCCTGGGTAACAATTGATTAATCAATTTCCACCACAACTTACCTATTTTAATAAGGAAGAAGGCAGATATGGACTCGGTATTCCGGCCCCGGCGGCTCAGAAGGTCTGAAACTTTGCGGCGTATGGTCCAGGAAACCCGGCTGCGGCGGGAGGACCTGATCTATCCAATGTTCGTAACGCCCGGCAAGGGCGTGCGCCAGGAAGTCCCCTCCATGCCCGGGGTCTTCCGCCTGTCCGTGGAAAAGCTGGCGGAAGAGGCCAAGGCCGCGGCGGACTTAGGCGTTCCCGCGGTCCTGCTCTTCGGATTGCCCCAGAAGAAGGATGAAACCGGCAGCGAAGCAGCCCACCCCAAGGGCATGGTGCAGCAGGCGGTGCGCCAGCTCAAAAAGCAGGTCCCCGGCCTGGTGGTGATCACCGACGTCTGCCTCTGCGGCTATACCAGCCACGGGCATTGCGGCCTGCTGCGGCCAAGCGGGGAGGTGGACAACGACGCCACCCTGGAGATCCTGGCCCAGGTGGCGGTGTCTCATGCCCAGGCGGGCGCGGACATCGTCGCGCCTTCGGACATGATGGACGGCCGGGTGGGGGCCATCCGGGAGGCCCTGGATGAAACGGGCCTGGAAATGACGGCCATTCTCTCTTACGCGGTGAAATACGCCTCCAGCTTCTACGGGCCTTTTAGGGACGCGGCGGAATCCGCGCCCCAGTTCGGGGACCGCCGCGCCTACCAGATGGACCCGGCCAACGCCAGGGAGGCCATCCGGGAGGCCGCCCTGGACGTGGAGGAAGGCGCGGACATCCTCATGGTCAAACCGGCCATGCCCTACCTGGACATCCTGGCCCGGATGCGGCCCGAATTCGACCTGCCCCTGGCCGCGTACCAGGTGAGCGGCGAATACGCCATGATCAAGGCCGCGGCAGGCAAAGGCTGGCTGGACGAAACCGCGGTGATGCTGGAGTCGCTGCTGTCCATTAAAAGGGCAGGGGCGGATTTGATCCTTACCTACTTCGCCAAACAGGCCGCGGACTTATTAGGGAAATAAGGGGACGGCGGACCAAGAACCCAAAGGTCCCAAAAAACCAACAAGCCATTGTAGCAAAGGCTTCCAGCCTGTGCAGTCTTTTCAAATCACCAGGAGGAATTTGCCCCATTGGCAAGACCTCGGAAGGGTGTACTTCATTACCTGGCGCTGTAAGCAGGGACGCACCTTAAATCCGGAAGACCGCACCATAGTCATGGAGGCCTTGCGCCATTGGGATGGTTTGAAATGGAAGATTTATGCAGCGGTGGTTTTAAAGGACCATGTGCATGTATTAGCCAAATCTCTTCCAAAAGGCGAAGACGGGGCCTACAACCTGGCCGAGATCATCCATAGCGTCAAAAGCTTCAGTTCCCAGAGAATTAACCGGCTGGGAGGATATTCCGGCTCTTTATGGCAGGATGAACGCTACGACCGTATAGTCCGGAACGAGAGAGAATTTTTTGATACCTGGGAGTATATCAGAGACAACCCCCAAAAAGATGGATGGGATTCGGAACCCGAGGAGTATCCCTGGCTTTATGAAAGAGGCGGATGACCGCAGGCTGGAAGCCTGCGCCACAAGAGGTTTTGCTTTATAAGAACTCTTCGTTTTTGAGCACTTTGCTCTCTTAATTAATGCCCTCCTTTCCCAGCAAGGCTGCAGCTTGCTTGAAAAAGGAAGTAAGATTCAATCCGCGCGACAGAGACTGCGGTCTATGCCTCCTTTAAAAGCAAACTAAAACATCACCCCTTGTGGCACAGGCTTCCAGCCTGTGCAGTCTTTTCAATAAAAAAAACCGGGCAGGAAATCCTGCCCGGTTTTTGTTTCTCCAGTTTCAGCCTTTATTGTTTATGGGCTGTCCGGAAGGCGTTGAAGACCTTGGTCTTTAGCCGCCTACACCTCTTTTCTTACTTCACCGGTTTTTCCACCGGGTGTTCAGCCTTCTTTTCCCCCTTCTTCTCGGGCACGGTGGTCTTCTTTAAGGGGTCCTTGTTCTTGTCTTTTTCCCCGGCCTTGGTGACGTCCTTGGTCACGGGTTTGGCTTTCTCGCCGGGTTTGACATCTTCCTTGGCCGCGGGTTTGGCGGTTTCGCCGGGTTTGACTTCTTCTTTGACGCCGGGTTTAGCCGCCTCGCCGGGCTTCTCGGACTTGGGCGCCACCTGGGACTGGGTCACCTTCATTTCGGTTTTCGCGGCCGGTTTTTCCGCGTCTTTGGTTACGGACTGAGCCATCCCGGCTCCGGCGATTCCCAGGGCAAAGGCTACGGCGGTTAAAGTGGTAACAACTTTCTTCATTTGCTTTCTTTTCTCCCGATTTTCGGTTGAGTTGCTCGCCAATGGCGATTGTTTTTTATATATGCATCAGCCTTGCCAAGTGCCGACAACTGAAAAAAATTATAACTTGCTTAATTTATTGAAAAATAATGATGGTGGGAATTATCGTCCCGAGGTTCAAAACCATGGAATGTTAAATTGAGAGAAGCGGCGAGGGGCCGATGACATTGCCGCATAAAAGGCCGGGTTTTGTCAGCCCAGGAAGTCTAAACTTGAGAGAAATGGCAAAAAAATGAGAATTTGCTTATCAAATTGAAAAAACCCAGGCAGGACGCGGGCTTCCTATCGTTTTTGGTTTTTCGTTTTTCGTTGAAAAGGGCATTAACCGAAGACCAAAGACCGAAGACCGAAAACGAAAAGCGGTTTAAACCCCGCGTTTCTCCAAATAGATTTCCAGCCGCCGCATCGCCTCCGCCAGGTTCTCCGGGGAATTGGCGTAGGACAAACGCAGGCAACCCTCG
>DYJG01000640.1 GCA_020723225.1 Desulfobacca acetoxidans
TCTAATCTCCATGTTCTGGACAACCGCAGGCTGCCAGCAGTTAGAGGGATGAGTTTTGAAGTTAAAGAGGGGGAGATCGTCGGCATTGCCGGGGTAGATGGCAACGGCCAGACGGAGCTGGAAGAGGCCCTCACCGGTCTGCGAAAGGTGGAGTCGGGGCAGGTATTCCTCTCCGGTGAAAATATCAATAATCTTCCTAATTTTCATTACGGGGGCCGTCACCCGGAACCATGAAAATATTTTTCTGCTATACTTTCTTAGACCCTCTCCAGGCAGAAGGTCGGCTTTCTTTGGTGCCAAGAGCCCGAACCTAATTGGACCTGGACGTCTTACAGGTACCCTAAACTGTTGCCCCCGCTGGACGGGGAGCACGCCACGTAAACTCTTTGGAGGAAGGACGTCCCCTGGAGCTAATCTAGAAAGGAGAAGGCAATGGAGGTAGTGTACAGTCGATGTGCAGGGTTGGACGTTCACAAGAAGACCGTGGTGGCCTGCGTCTTGATCCGAGAGGGGGGTAAGGTGCAAAAGGAGATCCGCACCTTCAGCACCATGACCTCTGATCTTCTTGTACTTCATGACTGGCTTCTGGCCCATGGGGTCAGCCAAGTGGCCATGGAAAGTAGCGGAATCTACTGGAAGCCCATCTTTAACCTGCTGGAAGCAAGCTTTAGGGTGTTGCTGGTCAATGCGGCGCACATTAAAGCGGTGCCCGGGCGTAAGACCGATGTTAAGGACTGTGAGTGGATTGCTGAGCTTCTCTCCTATGGACTGCTCAAGGGCAGCTTCATTCCACCTGAGCCCATTCGAGACCTGCGGGATCTCACCCGCTATCGCAAATCTCTCACCGATGAGCGAGTAAGGGAGATCAACCGCTTGCACAAGCTTCTGGAGTCGGCCAACATAAAGCTTTCCTCGGTGGCCACCGACGTCTTGGGCGTCTCGGGCAGGGCCATGCTGGAGGCCCTGCTTTCTGGGAGCACCAATCCTGAGGCCCTGGCGGATTTGGCCAGAGGGAAGTTGCGTAAGAAACTGCCTCTTCTTAGGCAAGCCCTGGAGGGTCGTTTCCGTCCCCATCATCGCTTTATGCTGGAGGAAATTCTCTCCCATGTGGACTTTTTGGATGAATCCATTGAACGGGTGAGCCAGGAGGTGGAAAGTCGCCTGGCCCCTTTTTCGGAAGAGGTCCAGCGGGTCTGCACCACCACCGGAGTGGGTCAAAAGACGGCCGAGGCAGTCATTGCTGAGATTGGAGTAGACATGAGCCGCTTTCCTACCCATCGTCATCTGGCCTCCTGGGCCGGCATCTGTCCTTCTAACAATGAAAGCGCTGGAAAGCACAAAAGGGGCAAGATCCGCAAGGGAGATAGCTGGTTGTACCGGGCCTTGATTGAAATAGCCTGGGCTGCCGTGCGGAGCAAGGAGAGCTATTTTTATGCCCAGTACCATCGCCTGGTTCGCCGCCTGGGGAAGAAAAAAGCCATCGTGGCTGTGGCCCATAGCCTGCTCATCGTTATCTACCATATCCTCAAAGATAAGGTTCCTTATCATGAACTGGGGGCCAACTATTTCGATCAATTAAATCTCACCTACCTTAAACGTCACCATATCAAGCGTCTGGAAACTCTGGGCTATAAAGTGACTCTCGAACCCCTGGAGGCTGCTGCATGACTCGTAGGTTATTTTCTACGTAGAAAAAAGCCATCGTGGCTGTGGCCCATAGCCTGCTCATCGTTATCTACCATAT
>DYJG01000641.1 GCA_020723225.1 Desulfobacca acetoxidans
AAGGAGTTTCGGGGCGTTGGTATTTTAAGTTCAAGGTTCAAAGTTCAAAGTTCAAGGTTCAAGGTCGAGATTGAACTACCCGAGAACCTTTCATAAGTTATTTCGCTTTCTTAGCATCATTATCGGGCGCATGTCAGCTCTGCTTTTAACTTTGAACCTTGAACTTTGAACTTTGAACTACTCATAAGGAATGCACATGAAAACAAAGAAGTTCCTAGGCAAAATAAGACAAGACCCCTTGGAGTCCCTGGCCAAAGGCCCCAAAGAGGTGATGGCCTCCCTGTGGCAGGAATATCTCCAGGAGGTGCTGAACGCTTCCCAAAAGAGCCGGCGTTATCAGAAAGTGCGGCAGCAGATCGAAGAGAAGGCCAATTTTCCGGAAATTTTCCGGGACTGGAACACCATGGACGTGGAGGCCCGGGCCGCGGCCTGGAAGCGCCTCATCAATGCTGCCAAGGACGTGTTGTGGGCGGGCTGGGAGACCTGCGTGCGCTGCGGCGAATGCTGCGAAATCTCCAGCCCTACCCTGCTGGCTCCGGATTTGACCCTGTTCCAGAAAGAAATTCTCACCTGGAACGAAGTCTATACCTTAAGGGCGGGGGAACAGGTGACCTCCCGGGAGGGCAAACCCGAGACCTTAAGGGAAGAGCGCCTGAAGGTCAGGGAGGTTCCCGGCAGCCATCAGTGCTGGTTTTACCTGGCCGCCACCAACTCCTGCCGCATCTACGACGACCGGCCGGAGCAGTGCCGGCGCCAGGAATGCTGGGGGGACGAAGACCGGGTTTTAGAGACCTCGGAACTTCTCAACCGGGAAGCCTTGCTGGCCGGCGCGCCGGAGATTTGGGACCTGATCAGGGCGCATGATGAGCGCTGCGGCATCGGCCGCCTGGCCCAGGCCCTGAAAGGCCTGGAGACGGAACCGGATCAGGCCGGGGAGGCCCTGTTCGACGCCCTGCACTTCGACCATTACTTGCGGCAGATGCTCCAGCAGGAATGGGAACTGAGCGAAGCGGCCACGGAGTTGCTGTTGGGCCGGCCCCTGACCCGGTTTCTCAAAGACCACGGCATTAACGCGGCGCTGACGCCGGAGGGAACGTTTCGGCTGACGCCGCGCAACGAATAGTTCAAAGTTCCGGGTTAAAAGTTCAAAGTTAAGCCCTTGAACTTTGAACCTTGAACTTTGAACTGATAGGAGAAGCCATGATCGAAGAGCTGATCCGCGGCAACCGCAGCTACCGGCGCTTTTACCAAAACGAGGCCGTCTCCCTGGACACCCTGAAGTGGCTGGTGAATCTGGCTCGGCTCTCCGCGTCCGGGGCCAATCTCCAGCCCTTGAAGTATATTCTCAGCAATGATCCCGATAAGAATGCCGCCATTTTCTCCTGCCTGGCCTGGGCCGGGTATCTGAAGGATTGGCCCGGTCCGGCGGAGGGGGAGCGGCCTGCGGCTTACATCGTTATTTTGGGGGATAAGGAGATCACCCAGAACTTCGGCTGCGACCACGGCATCGCCGCGCAAAGCATGCTCCTGGGGGCCCGGGAAAAGGGGTTGGGCGGCTGCATGATCGGCAGCATCCAGCGGGACCGCCTGCGGGAACTTCTAAAGATTTCGGAGAAGTTGGAGATTCTGCTGGCCATTGCCTTGGGCAGACCCAAGGAAAAGGTGGTCCTGGAGGAAACGCCCCCCGGCGGGTCCATTAAATATTGGCGGGACGCCGGGGAGGTCCACCACGTGCCGAAAAG
>DYJG01000642.1 GCA_020723225.1 Desulfobacca acetoxidans
CCGGCCTTGGGGTAGGTCAGCGGACCGGCGAAGGAGAGATAAAAGCCCAGGTCCAGGAAGGCCCGGGCCTCCGGCCAGGTGCCGCCGAAGCAGTGCATTACCCCGCCGTGTAAAAGGGAGCGGGAGTCCCGGAGAATCTCCAGGGTGGCGGGCGTGGCTTCCCGGGTGTGGATGACCACGATTTTTTGCAGCTCGTAAGCCCACGCCAGTTGCCGGCGGAACCAGTGCTTTTGCACCTCTTCCGGGGAGCGGCGGCGGTAGAAATCCAGGCCGATTTCGCCGATGGCCACCACCAAAGGATCGGCGGCCAGGGGCGCCAGGGCCTCCAAATCGCCGTCTTTCAGGGACTGGGCCGCGTGGGGGTGGACGCCGATGGCGGCCCGGAGGCCGGGGTGTTTCCGGGCCGTGGCCAGGACCTGGCGGGAGTTCTGCAAGCCGATGCCCACGTTGATGATCAGGCTGACCCCGGCATCCCGGGCGCGCTCCAGCACCTCGTCCTGATCGGGGAGGAGTTCCGGGAGGTCCAGGTGGGCGTGGGTGTCGGCCAGGCGGATGGTCATTTCTTATGCTTATGGACGAATATGGGTTTGCATGGTAAAATATCCCAAATTTCGCCGGGCTGCAAGGAGAGGCGGTGGCTGCCAGGATATTGGCCTTGTTTTTGATGTGCTGGGCGTGGCTGGGAACGCCGCTGCTGGCCGGGGAGTGGTCCCATACCGCCCCGCAATGGCGAATCTTGGGGCGGGGCCTCAGTTTTGCCGAAATCCAGGTTTTCCGGCAAGAAAAAGTTGTGGACACCCTGGCGGTGGTCAAGGTGGACCCGGCCAGCAACGCCTTCCGGGTCCGCCATCAACACCCCCGGGACATCAGGGCCTGGCAGCAGGAGTTGGCCGCGCCGGTGGTCTTTAACGCCAGTTATTACGGCAAGGACCTCCTGCCTGTCGGCCTGATCTTAAGCGACGGCAATGCCATCGGCCCCTGGCGCAACCCGCAGATGCGGGGCATGTTCGTGGCCGAACCCAAGGGGCTGTCCCCGGACCTGCCCCGGGCCACCATCCTGGACCTGACCGCCACCACCATCAGCGCCAAGAATCTGCCCTGGACCCAGGGAGTACAATCCTATCCGCTGCTGTTAGATTACAAAGGCCGCATCCGGGTGTTCAATACCCCGAAAACTGCGCAGCGCACGGTCATCACCATTGACCGCAGCAGCAATATCTTGATTTTTAATACCAATGAGGCTTATTTCACCCTCTATGATTTCGCCCATTTTTTAAAGGCCAGCAGCCTGGAGATCGATTCGGCCTTAAATTTGGACGGCGGCTCCGAGGCGCAGCTTTATATCAAGACCAAGGACTTCGAGAAGTTTTCCCCCTCCTCCTGGGAAAATCGCCTGCGGAATTTTCTGGACCATCAGAATTTTTTGCTGCCCACGGTGGTGGCCGTTGTCCCCCGTCCGGATTAAGGAGAATGGCGCGTTACCTGGTTCTGGGAGCAGGAAAATTCGGGCGTTTGGCCCTGGAGCGCTTAGGAGGGGAGGACGGGCAGGCTGAGTTCCTGGTGGTGGACCGAAACCCTGAGGCCTTGGTTCAAGCCCGGGGATTGACCCCGGCCCGGGTGGAAGTGGTGGAGGCGGAAGCCGGAGCCTTTTTGGCTGAGCATCTCGGTGAGGGCGCAGCCTGGGATTGGATCATCCCTGCGGTCCCCATCCACGTGGCCGTCTCCTGGCTGCGTCTCGGC
>DYJG01000643.1 GCA_020723225.1 Desulfobacca acetoxidans
GGCCGGGCTTCTTCCTGGAGGTAGTTGGCGGTGGCTTCTCTCATAAAAAAAGCTATCAGCTTTCAGCTATCAGCAGTCAGCCACAGAAATTTATTAGCTGAAAGCTGACCGCTGACGGCTGACAGCTATCCTCTTAAACCTCTTCCAACTCGATCGTTCCCGACCACCAGTTGCCGGGCACGGCCACAAAATTAAAATTGTTGACCCAGTCGAAGGTCCCCACTTTTTCCCCGGAGAGGTCGTAAAAATCCAGGTCCACCTGGGCGTCCTTGATCTCCTTGAATTTTTCCTTCTGGGCCGTGGAGATGTAATTGAAACGCAGGGAGAAGCGCTGCTTGTGCTCCCGGCGATAGCTCCGGAGCGTGCCGTCGATGGCCCGGCCCCGGTCCCCGAAATCCTGGTGCTGGTGCTCAAAGCCCCAGGAATAATTCACCGGAAAGGTATAGCTTTGTTCCGTGCCCCCCCGGGGCGTCCAGACGATCCGGCCGTTAGGCATTTAGGAAACCCACTGGCTGTAGTATTTCTCCAGGATGGGGGCAATCCGGTTCTCCACCAGGCGCTCCCAATCCATTGTGCTCACAGAATTGGCGTCCAGGGCGTTGACGTGGATATGCACATCAATCTTTGGCGGCACCGGTGGCGCAGACTTTCCAGTCTGCGCACCACCCAAATCCACCTGGTCGAAGTCGCCCCGGTTCAGGGCCTCGAAATTGCGCCGGCCCAGCTTGCGCATGGCCGCCCGCCGCAGAATCCCCTCCTCATCCTGGCCGATGACTAACTGCTCATCATCCCCCAGGATCATCCCGGAGTGCGCCCGGCGGATCACCCCGCCGCCGTGGAAAATACCCAGATCCAGGAAGCCCAGGATGCCGCTGATCCCCCCGCCGCCGCCCACCGGCCCCCGCAGGTCCCGGATCATCGCCGCGGCCAGCGTTTGCCAGTTGGCCATGAAATTGTGGCCCATCTCTTCCATTGACTGCTTGAAATCCATGCCGCCCTTGCTGACGTTGTCGAAGAAGACCCGGGAGGCGTCCTCCAGGATATCCCCGGACTGCAGCACCTGGTCGTGCCAGGCGCTCCCGGCCCGCTCCAGGATGCCCTCCAGCCCCTCCAGGCCGGCGATATTGGCGGTCTGCACGTAAAGGGCCGCGGCCACCAGGCTCTCCACCTCCTGGGCCTTGCCGGTGCCCTGGAAGAGGAATTGGTAGGACCCGGCCTGGATCTGGGCAGTGGCGATCTCCTGGCCCAGGGCCGGGTTGGCCAGATACGCGCCCCCGGACTGGCCGCTGACCATACCCTGCACCACCAACTGCGCCACCTGCATGGTCTGCACGGACATGGTCTCCGTGGAGCCGCCGGCGCCCCCCGCGCCTTTCTCGTTCGAACTCATCATCGCCGCCAAGAGACCGATACCCCCCACCCCCAGGAGTCCCAGCCAGGCGCCGTCCCCCGAGCCGCCGCCGCCGTAACCGCCCGCGGCCCCGGCAGAGGGCCAGGCCCCGGTGGCCGGGGCGTTGAGCGCAGAATTGATAATCCCTCCCTGCCCACCGCCGCCCAGGCCCAGAAAATTGCCGAGCCAGCCGCCCCCTTCGCCGAAGATATAGCTGCCCGCACCCTTAAAGACGGTCCCCAGGCCCCCGGCGATCAACCCCACCAGGGGCTGGACGATCAGGGACTCCAGCAGGGCGTTGCTCAGGCGCTTGAGGAAATTGGTCATCACGTCCGTGAATTTCCCGG